>CAKZLX010000267.1 GCA_937127265.1 uncultured Pseudomonadota bacterium | reverse complement strand
GGGGGAGATTCTGGCTTGGATTGGATAATCAGCTTCGGATACGCGAATTCCAATGTACAAAGTATCTTGGTATTGGACAAACTTGACTTCAGTTTTTCCAGGAGGCGTACCGCCATCCGTCGGAATATAACGATGAAATGTGGTTAAGGGTTTGGCTTCGCTCCAGATCGACTCATTGAGAAGTCCATCAAGGGTAATGGGAGAACTGGCTTGCAATACTTCGGCGGGCGCATTGATACCACTATCGTCTGCATTGGCGAGGGTGATAAGGGGGAGCGAAAAGAGCATCATTGTATCCATCCTGCTTCGCGCCATTCAGCTTCTTTTCGATATAAAGTGCGTACCGTAATTCCCAATAAAGTAGCGGCTCTGTTTTTATCACCATCGACGCTGGCAAGAGTGGCCAAAATAAAATGCCGTTCAATTTCTTGCAGGGAGGTGCCAATGGGAAAATGCATGATCTGTTGGCTTGGCGCGGGTCCTTGCAAATGAGATGGAAGATCGACGAGATCAATGGCTTCCCCCTTAGAAAGGACAATCGCACGTTCAATGGTGTTTTCCAGTTCTCGAACATTACCCGGCCAGTCCCATTGTTGTAAACTTTGCATGGCTGCATCGGAGATTGGTTTGTGTGCTCGGTTATTTTTATTGGCCTGTACTTGCAGAAAATGCTCGACCAATAAAGGGATGTCATCGAGCCGTTCTCGCAATGGAGGCATCTTTAACTGCACGACATTCAAGCGATAGTATAGATCAGCTCTTAATCGACCTTCTTCCACGGCCTGTTCAACATTGCGATTACTGGCGGCAATGACGCGCATATTGGTGCGTAGGGTTTGTGTACCACCGACCCGTTCAAACTCACCATCTTGCAAGACCCGTAACAGTTTGACTTGCAATTGCGGTGCCATTTCGGTGACCTCATCCAAAAACAGTGTTCCTCCATCAGCCTGTTCCAACCGTCCAACTTTGGTCTGATTCGCACCTGTAAAGGAACCCTTCTCATGAC
The DNA here is from genome assembly GCA_937127265.1 of uncultured Pseudomonadota bacterium. Classification (GTDB taxonomy): domain Bacteria; phylum Myxococcota_A; class UBA796; order UBA796; family UBA796; genus CAJWHX01. The sequence goes on along the minus strand of CAKZLX010000267.1, from coordinate 6,977 downwards.
CAAATAATTCTGATTCCATCAGGTTTTCGGGTATCGCACCACAATTTAAGACAATAAATCGACCGGCGTTACGGAGGGATGTTTTGTGTATCCATTTGGCCAACAAACTTTTACCGGTGCCACTTTCACCAACCAAAAATACAGAGGCATTGGTATCGGCTACACTCTTGGCTTCTTCGGTGATGCGTTCCATGGACAAGGACTGTCCAATCCAATTGGGACGCATTTTTGCAATTTCGGATTTCAGTTGACGATTTTCTTGCTGCAACTGATCTTGTTCGGCGGCTTTTCGGATGCGTTGTAACAATTCGTTCTTTTTGATTGGTTTGGTGACAAAATCCCATGCGCCCATTCGCATTGCTTCCACGGCAGTATCAATACTTCCAAAGGCGGTGGCCATGATGACTTGGGTGTTTGGGTATTGTTGTTTGATGTTTTCGAGTAGGGTCATGCCGTCCATTTGGGGCATTCGTAGGTCGGTAATCACCAAGTCAAATTTGTGCTGTTGTAAACGTTCCAACGCCTCTATACCATTGCAAGCCGATGTCGCTTGGTGATTGGCGCGTTTTAACAACACCTCGAGTGTTCTTCTGTTAGACAGTTCATCGTCGACAACCAAGATTCGCATTGTGCTTACTCCTTCACGATGTACAAGTGTAACGGTGTCTTCGTATGGTGTCACTTCTCCATTCCTGTTTCTTGTGCACAGACAATCACAAAGGTTGTTTTGCTTTGCTCTTTGTCTAAACTGAGTGTTGCTCCACAGAGTTCCAATTCTTGTCGACAAATTGAGAGTCCCAGCCCTGTTCCTTGGCTTTTGGTGGTATAAAATGGTTCAAAGGCACTGTGTTGGTGTTCGGGGCTAAAGCCGTGCCCATCGTCTTGAATGGTGATGATCTGGTTATCAAGGGTAATCCAAATTGTGGTAGCTTCTGCTTCTTGGGCATTTCGAAAGAGGTTGCGTAAACACCTTCGTAGAATGTCTTCATCGATTAAGACATTGTGACTTTCACCGCTGACTACAAATTGGACCGCATAATGTTCGTGTTGAATTAAGGGTTGAATAATGTTTTCAGGTCGTATCAAATGTCGACGAACTTCGGGTGGTCTAGCCAACGATAAGTAGTGTCCAGTACTTTGTTCCAAACGATCGATTTCTGTTTTGAGAATGTCGAGCATCTCTTGTCCATCTTCCGACAAGGGTTCTTCCATCAGCATTTCCACATTGAGACTCATGGCATTTAGTGGATTGCGAATTTCATGGGTGATTTGAGCCAGCATTTTACCGATTGTGGCGAGCCTTTGGGTTCGATCTCGTTGTTGTATCGTTTTGGCCATCTCGTTGAATTCAGTATAGAGTTCACTGATTTCAGATGAGATGCCACGTTCGGTAATGGTGACCATTTCGCCTTGTTTTACTTTTTGTACTTGTTCTGTCAGTTTGGTAATCGGTTGGACTACCCGTAAGGCCATATAGAGAAGTCCCATCCACAAAAAAGTGGCCAATATTGTGAGGGTTCCACTCAATCGCTGTGCATTTTTTCTGGAGAGTTCCGTTTGTTGACTGACTTGAATCATTTGCACCGAAACGGTGGATGCCAACTGACGAATGGCGACCACCAGTTGACTTTTGGCTTTATTGAGGGCTTGTAATTCAGTCTGATCGTTTTTCCAAGTGAGCCATGTATTTCGATAGTGTGCCAATGTCTCTTTGGTTTGGCTGGCTTTGTCTCGTAAACGATGTAAATCAGAAGGGGTATCCACAATGTCTGATTTTTCAGCCAGTTCGATGATGGTAATGGTACGATCTAGCCCCATCGAAAGTTCTTCAATGTAAAATTCAGCGTTGAGAAATTGAAACTCTTGTTGGGAGGGAATGGGGGTCAATCGTTCTTGTTCTCGTTGTAACTGAAAGACGATGAGGTCTAGTTTGGTGGTTTCATCCGATACCGGAAGATAGCAGGCGTTGATTGCATACAGTCCTTTTCCGATTCGCTGAAATTGTCCCAAGGCATAAAGTAAGGCACCACCAGAAAAGACAAAGGACAGAAGAAACAATACAATGATGCGAGTACGAAGGGAAGAAAACATGGTCAAGGGTGTATTTTTACGTCAGAAGTGATAGATGATTTGTGAATGTATCCCATTAAACTTGATATCAATGAAAAGATGAGTATATCTTCAACATCAACTGTAATGCACATGGAGTTATCATGACGGTAAAAAGTATTGTAACAACATCATTTGTGATTGGAACCTTGTCGTTGGGTCTATTTGCCTGTGGTGAAGAAGCCCCTGAAAAGACCGAGACAACCTCTAAAGTTCAGGTGAATGGTGACGTGGTGGCCACGGTAAATGGCTCACCTATTGGCTCTGAAGACTTTGCTTTGTTAGCGACCCGTAAAAGCCCAGGTAAAGGAGACGGACTGTCCCTTGAAGAACGTAAAGAAGTCTTGGATGATTTGGTGACCGAAGAATTGCTCTACCAAAAGGCACTCAAAGAAGGCTATGATAAAGACCCCAAAGTCAAAAAAGTGATGGTCAATGCTTTGATCCGCAATGAAATCTATGACTCCATCAAAAACTCAGACTTTTCTGATGCTGAACTCGAAGCCTATTATAACGAGCACATTGAAGAGTTTACGGTTCCCGCGAAGGTGCAAATCTATTCGATTCTGATCAAAGTGACTGATGATCGGTCTGATGAAGAAGCCCAAGCAATGGCTGATCGATTGTATATCGAAATCCGTAAAGACCCTAGTAAGTTTCGCGATATCGCCAAAGAAGCCTCCGAGTCTCCCTACAAACGACGTGGTGGAGATGTTGGATTTGTTCCAAAGAGTGGTAAACCTGGCTTGGATCAAGAGATTGTGGACAAAGCTTTTGAGATGAATGTGGAAACGCTTGCCAAACCTTTCAAAACAAAAAGTGGTTGGAACATCATTTACGTTCCTGCCAAGCGTGAAGCCAAAGACCGTTCGTTTACCCAAATGAAAGGGTCGGTACTTCGAAAAATTAAAAATGATCGGGTCAAAGAAATGTACGACACCTACACCAATGGTTTACGTCAAGGTGTAGAAATTTCGATTGATGATGCCAAGTTACAATCGGTAGAAATCAAAAGTTCAGGTAAGCAGAAATTGACCATGCCAAACGGACTTGAAATGGGGCATGAATGAGTTTGTTGCTTTGGTTGTGTAGTGGGTGGTTAGAAGCCGCGACATTGGACAGAGTGGCTGCTGTCGTCAATGACGATTTAATCGTGTTGTCTTCGGTGTACGAGGTTGGTGGAGAATACCTGACGCAAAATATTGGGACAGACAATTTACGCACAGCAGAGTTGGAAGTGTTGGAGACCTTGATTCAACGGACTTTGGTATCGCAAGAATTACAAGGGCTGGGGATGGATGTCACCGATGAAGAAGTCGAAAACGCCATGAACGACATCTCTGAATCGAATGGCATTGCACGCAGTGAATTGCGCAGTGAAGTCGAGGCTTCTGGATTGGATTGGGACGCTTATCAGGATGAGATTCGAGAGTCTTTGCGGCAAATGAAATTTAACCAACTGATTTTACAACCGCGGATTGTGGTGGATGAAAAAGCAATTGCGGAACAGTATCGACAAATCAAGTTGCAACAACCCGATGTAATCGATCTCTATGGTATCTTTTTGAAAAATCCACCCGCCACCAAAAGTGCTGAAGAAGTGGCGACAGCCTTAAGTATTTCTCTTGAAGAGGCGCAAGCCAAATTAGATGCTATGCAAGATTCTGCTTTTGCCGAGCGAGATGCCACTTTGGCAAAGGTCCAACAACTATTGAATGATGGTATGCCCTTTGCTGATGTCGCCAAGCAGTATGACCAGTCGGGACTTGCCCAATCTGGCGGTAAGATGGGGACATTCGGTAAAGGTCAGTTGCGCAAAGATATAGATGCGGTTGCTTTTGGCATGCAGGTTGGTGAAGTGAAAACAATTGATGTGGGTACTGGTGTGTATCTACTCTTTGTGAAGGAGCAAAGAAAGCAAGAGGCTCCACCACTGGAATCCTTACGCCCTCAACTGATGGATGCTTATTATGCTTCTCGTTTTGAAGAGGAGATGGAGACTTGGTACGAATCAACCAAATCACGAGCGGCTATCACAATACAATTAGAAGATGTCCCCTCAGATTCTACTGTTATAGACCCATAAGGTTAATATAACAATTGATAGGAGGGGGGATGAAACCAATAGCGCTTACGGTTGGAATGGGGATCGGTCCTGAGATTGTGGTTCGTTCATTGAAGGCATTTACCCAACCGACATGGTTGTTGGCGAAAAAAGGTACATTGTTGAAAGCGGCAAAACAACTGGAAATCGAATGGACTGCCTTGTGGCAACATCCATTATTGCAAATCATTGAATTCGAAGACGGTAAAGAGCCCGCAGAGGTTTTGGCTATCCGAACGGCAGCCGAACTCTGTTTGTCCAAACAGTGTAGTGCGATGGTCACAGGACCCATCAACAAAGCCAGATTGATGTCGCAAGGGTTTCTTTTTCCTGGGCACACAGGGTTTCTTGGAGATTTGTGTGGTGTGGAACGTCCAGTGATGGCTTTTAGTGGTGGTTCTTTACAAGCGGTATTGGTCACCGTGCATATTCCCTTGCGAGAGGTTGCAGAGCGACTAACCACAGATTTGATAGTGGAGACGGTTGAGGTATCCCATCAAGCATGGTTACATAGGGGACAGCCTGTACGGTTTGCCATTTGTGGGCTCAATCCACACGCTGGCGAGCAAGGTAAACTGGGGCATGAAGATCTTGAAATTATTCAACCAGCCTGTGAACGATTGCGTCAAAAAGGGATTGAGGTGACTGATGTTGTTTCCTCAGAGACGGCATTTTTATTGGCCCGAGACAAAAAAGTAGATGTGGTGGTGGCGATGTACCACGATCAGGGATTGCCCCCCTTGAAACTTGTGGATTTTGGTCAATCAGTGAATTGGACTCTGGGATTACCAATCATTCGTACCAGTGTTGATCACGGTACTGCCGATGCAATTGTTGGACAGAACAAAGCCAACCCTGCTTCGTTGCAAGCAGCCTGGCAACTGGCAGTCGAGATAGCACAGAAGTCAGTCGCCACCTAGATGTTGTTATTGAACATCGGGACAAACTGGCAAAGGGACGGTTTCCCATAGAGAAAGGGTAGGGGTTGTGTAAAACTGTTCGTTGTCGATATATTCAGCACAAGAACTGACGGCATAACTTTGTGGGTGACGCACGATCGAAAAAATACCAAGGTCGTCCATGTCGCTACAATCAAAACCTGTGGTTCTAGAAGATTGGACATCACGCCAGTCGGCGATCACTGTCAATTGACTGCGCAAACGGTCGCTACTGCCATCAGGACTAGCCGAAATGGAATAGAGGCTGTGTCTTTCATACCGTTCTCCATCGGAGAGCCAGAGTAAGCCATTTCCAGTCCAGTTTTCCGTTCGAACATTGATTAACCATTGATTGCTTTCACATTCCACCACCATTTCTATGATTGTGGGGTTAGAGAGTTCCAATTGCCATGATCCTGTGTCGAGTGGCGTCGATTGGCAACCCAACCAGATGAATGAGAACAACCACATTAGGGTTTGGGCTGGGCTTGGATGTGAAACAGTCGTCGATAGATTTCTTCGATTACTGTACTGAGGTTTTCTTTGGTAATCGCTGAGCACATCAATCCGTCGTACTTCAATAAACATTCTGTACGTTCTTCAGCATCAATGGTGTCGCATTTGTTGAAGATGACCATTCGTGGGATTTGATCGGCACCTAAGGATTGTAAGGTTTCTTCAACGGTTTGAATGTGAATGTCCATTTCAGGATCACCAGCATCGACCACATGAAGAATTAAATCTGCCATGGTGGTTTCTTCAAATGTAGATTCAAAGGCCTGCATCAGTTCTTTTGGCAAATTGCGAATAAAACCCACGGTGTCAGTCAAAATGATTTCCTTGTCCAGTGGAAAACGAAACCGCCGTGAAGTTGGGTCAAGGGTTGCAAACAGTTGGTCTTCGGCTACCACTTTGGAATGGGTGATGGTATTGAGAAAGGTGGATTTTCCAGCATTGGTGTATCCGACCAACGACACTTGGGGTACTTGATTTCGGGTTCGACGTTTTCGTTGCTCTTGACGAACCTTGCTCTGCTTTTTTAAGTCCCGTTCAAGTTTGGATAGGCGTTCATCGGCTCGTCGACGGTTGATTTCCAGTTTGGTTTCTCCAGGTCCTCGTCCACCAATCCCACCAGTCAAACGAGACATCGCAGTGGGCATAATTTTGAGTCGTGGTTTTCGGTAGCGCAATTGGGCAATCTCCACCTGCAATTTGCCTTCTCGGGTTTTGGCTCGTTTGGCAAAGATATCCAAAATCAATTGCGAGCGATCAATGACTTTGAGGTTGGTTGCGGTAGCAATGTTACGCAATTGGGAAGGGGTCAATTCCTGATCGAAGATGAGGGCTTTGGCGTCTAATTGCATCGCTTCAATCAAGATATCTTGCAATTTCCCTTTACCGACCACCAGTTTACTGTCGATCTTTCGTCGCATTTGCAGGTGTTTATTGAGTACATGTAAGTCGGCAGTATCGGCTAATCTTGCCAGTTCCTCAATGCTAGAGTGGGCTTCGCCTTTGGTTTTGGTACCGACACCCACTAAGATGACACCATCTTTGCCCTTGATTTTGGTCCCTTTGTCTTTTTTGGAAAACTGAGATTCTATATCTTCAATGAAGACCAGAAAATCATCCGGCCAATCAAAGACTGATTTACGCTTTTCCACTTTCCATGGTTTTTTACCTTCTTTGGCTTGTGGATCCAAATAGGCAAATTCTGCTTCAGTCGGTTCACCATTCATTGCCGCATGAACCACAACGACAGTATCCAAACGCAATAAACTCAAATCGGTGAGGTCATCTTGATTCAAGGCCTCTTTACGCAAGTG
>CAKZLX010000266.1 GCA_937127265.1 uncultured Pseudomonadota bacterium | reverse complement strand
TTATGAATGGCTACTTATGAATTACGCCAAAGAAGGCGACAAAATACTAGACACCCACTTAGGTAGTGGAAGTATAGCAATAGCTTGTCATAATTTAGGATATGAATTAACTGCTTGTGAATTAGACAAAGAGTATTACGATGCAGCAATGAAAAGAATAAACGAACACAAACAACAAATAACAATGTTTTAATATGGAATTAACAGAAAAGAAATTAGAAAAGATTAGTGGAGCAATACTAAGCTCATTTATAAACCTACACTTACTGGAAGATGCAGAAAAGATAGGTTTGTTTAGACAACGAGTAAGAAACAACATTAGACGCACTATAAGCGATTTAAAAGAGATAGAGATAAACTATTATAACAAGATAGAAGAAGTTGATGAGAAAGAGCTAGGAGATAAACTAACTGCAAATAAATTAATCTTTCTTGATTGGGTATTAAATAAGTTTGACTTTAATGACTTTTGCAAGATACAAGAAGTATGTCTTGCTTATGAAGCAGACAAAGAAAGAGTAACACAAGTAACAGATGAAGTATTAATTAATAACGGAGCAAAGTAAAATGAATATACAAGATATAAAGAAAATAGGAGATAGTGTAAAAGAAGTATCTGGATTGAATATATTTGACAACACAAGAAGAAGAGATTATGTAGAGATGAGAGCATTAGTATGTTATGTTTTAAGAAAGAAACTAAGAATAGGTTTATCAAACATAGCTTTATACTTTCAATCAGAAGGTAAGACAATGCATCACGCAACAAACGCAAAAAACCCACCATTCAAACCTCCCAACACTGGAGACGATAATGATTGCCCACCTTCGGGGAACCGTTTTACACAAATCTGCAAATGCCGCTATCATCGATGTAAATGGTGTTGGCTACGAAGTACTCGCACCAACTTCTGTGCTTTCCGATTGGACTTTGGAAGAAACCGTAAATGCCCACATTTCCACTGTGGTCCGAGAAGATGCCTTTCAACTGTTTGGATTTTCTTCGGGTGCACAAAAGGAGACCTTTGAAACACTACGTGGGGTCAACAAAATCGGAGCCAAACTGGCTTTGACTATTCTTTCACACTTGGACATCAACCAGTTGGCATCAGCCATCCAAACCAAAAATGCTTCGATTCTTTCCTCAGTACCCGGAATCGGAAAGAAAACAGCCGAAAGAATGTGCTTGGAACTCAAAGACAAGATCGCTGGTGAAATTAGTATCACCAACGTCACTGGTGGTGTTGCCCAGATTACCATCAAAAAAGAAGATCCTTTGCAACTGGCACTGGCCCAACTGGACTATCGCAAGTCTGAAATTAATCTGGTGTTGAAATCAGATTCGGTGCCCGCAATCGATGAGGCTTCCCTACAAGAACGATTGAGTGCTGCACTACGCGTCCTTGCCCAAATGCAATAACCCCTTTTCATTCCCCAAACCAAACGAGAATATACCATGACCAGAATCGTAGACCCCACTGAAACCGACAGTATGCAAGCCGAAGATCCTGCTTTACGACCACGCAATTTGGATGAATACATTGGTCAAAAGGCAGTGGTCGACAACCTCAAAGTATACATCCAAGCGGCAAAGAAGCGTGGTGACGCCATGGATCATGTATTGTTGGCCGGTCCTCCTGGACTTGGAAAAACCTCCTTGGCACACATCATCGCTGAAGAATTAGGGGTTGATATTCGCCCCACATCAGGTCCAATATTGGAACGCGGTGGGGATTTGGCTGCCATTTTAAACTCTCTACAACCACGAGAAGTCTTGTTTATTGACGAAATCCATCGTATGAATCGCGCTGTGGAGGAGGTTCTTTATTCTGCAATGGAGGATTTTCGGATTGATGTGATGCTCGGTCAAGGACCCGGTGCCCAATCGGTATCCCTTCCTCTGCCACCATTCACCCTGATTGGTGCCACCACCCGAGCAGGTCTATTGACACGTCCCTTACGCGATCGTTTTCAAATCCAATTCGCCATGGAGTTTTACCAACCCCAAGAACTCAGTGTGATCATCACCAAATCTGCTGAGCGCTTGGGAGTCGTTTTAACGCCCGAAGCCAGCCTTGAACTGGCCCAACGTTCTAGGGGAACCCCTCGTGTAGCCAACCGAATGCTTCGACGGGCTCGAGACTTTGCCCAAGTCGAAGGTGATGGAACAATCACCCTTGAACTCACCAAGTTTGCCTTGGAACGATTGGGCATTGACCAAGTGGGACTCGACGCCACCGATCGCAAGATCCTCCACACCATCGCAGACAAGTTTGATGGCGGACCGGTTGGACTCAACAACCTCTCTACGGCTTTGGGTGAAGAAGCCGATACCATCTCTGAAAAATATGAACCTTTTTTGATCATGAAAGGCTTTGTGCAACGTACCCAACAAGGTCGTGTGATTACTGCCAGAGGACGTGAGCACATCAACTATGTCGGTGGACAGGGGAAACTTTTCTAGTCACAATCATGGCAACAAAAAAGTACGGTGGACAACCCCAAGAAATCGAGTACACTATATATAGTCGCTTTGACAGTTCATCCTTTCCGTTAACCCTTATCTTTGGAGACACTATGCGTTGGCGTCCTTCTCCGCGTCCCAAGCCACCTGGCAACAAGTAATCTTCGGGAACACCATTTTGATTTATGCTTGTTTTGACCTGTTATAATTACAGGCCAAAAAACAAGTTCAAGAAGCAACCTGTTCTTCGGAATGGATTGCTTTTTTCACGTCTATTGTCTATCTCAAAGGTTTCACACCATGTCCCTAGCACTTGCCACTGCGCACACCCAACCACTACCCTCTCTTCCTGACCCGATTGGCACAGGCTATCCTTGCTCACAACTCGAAGATTGGTTGGGGCTTTCTTTTTGGTTACCGGCATTGGATCCCCGTTTACAGAATATTCACCTTGGAGAACCGGCTCCAACGGCTCCCTTGGAAAATCTTGAAGGAATGGTGCGTTATTGGACAGAACACCCCGAGTGGATGGACTTTTTGGACCCCAATTCGCCCACCCATGAAGATAAACTGTTGGAACGTGCCCTCTACCTTGAATATTGGGGAGAGATTCTTCAAAATGCCACACGCGTTTTGGATATCGGTGGTGGTGTTGGTAGACTGGGGCAGATACCCTTACAAAACGGTGCGGAATTACAAGTTGTTGAACCAGACTTGCGATCCATTTGGCGAAACCTCTCTCATGCCGTTGGTGCATCCGGAAGCATTGATTTTCATTGGTGTACTGCCGAACACATGCCCAATCTAGGCTTATTTGATACCGCCTTAGCCTGTGAGGTACTAAACTACGTAGAGGATCCCCACAAAGTCATCCGCAACATTCATCGTTCTCTGAAGCCTGGAGGAAGATTGTTAATGAGTGTTGAAGCCCGTTGGGGATGGCCGATGGCTCGAGATGTTGCCCCACAGACACTGGATGCCTTTTTGGACACTGGAATTGTCCATGTACCGCACGATCGCTGGATCCGTACCTACACCGAAGACGATATCCGTGACTTATTAAAAGACTTTCAGATTCGCTTCCTTCAACGCAGTCATTACACCCTCTCAGGACCTTTTGAATGGGCGATGGGAGATGTCGATATTGAGACCCTGATACACTATGAAAACACCTTACGTAATCACCCTGTCTCCCACAAACTCAACCGAGCGTGGATGGTAATTGCAGAAAAGCCACACAACGATTAGACGAAATCCATTCAATCGTCTATCTTTACACATACCGTTTCTGTATTGACCTTAAACCTTTCTTTTACCTTTCCCGGAAATTCAAATGCGCGTCATGTTGGTACAACCCCCTCGATGTTATTGGCCATACACCAGTGAAGGCGACAACTTCCTGTTACAACAAGCTTTACCGGCTTTGGCGGCAGTTGCCCGTGCCGAAGGTCATGAGGTCAAAGTGGTCGACTGTATGCCTTTGCACGTAGGTTGGCGTTCTTTGTACCACGAAGTCCGAGATTTTAAGCCCCACGTCATCGGTTGTGGTGAAAACCATGCACTCTATGCCACCGAAGCACTCCGGTTCTTTGAACTCTGTAAACAAGCCGCCCCCGAAGCGATCACCGTGGCTGGTGGTGGACACTTTACCAACCTTGCTCATCGTTATGCCACCCACCCCAACATTGATTTGATTTGTATTGGAGAAGGTGAAATCACCTTTGCCAACATTTTACGGGCCATTGAGTCTGGGGATGACAACTGGGACAACATTGATGGGATTGCCTTTGGACGAGACGGTCAAATGGTCAAAACCCGTCCTGTAGCACTGATCAAGGATTTGGACGACTTGCCAAAACCAGCCTATGATATGATGCCAATGCACCTGTACGGCAAAAGTCGCTATCTGTTTTCTCCCGGTGGAACGACCCTTCATCACTCCAGAGGATGTACCTCCAAATGCTCTTTTTGTGCATGGTGGACCACAATGGCCGATCGAAAAGTCGATGCCGATGGGAATGAAACTCTCTCTCCACGTTGGCGAAGCAAATCTGTCGATCGAATGATGGAGGAAATTGAAGAACTCTATTACCAATTCGGAAAACGTTCCTATGTATGGGTCGATGAAAGTTGGAACATTGATCCCAAATTCAACTTGGACTTCTCTGAAGCCATGATTCGTTCGGGGATGAAAACCAAGTGGATGACCTTCATGCGTGCCGACTGCGTGGTACGCGATCACAAAAAAGGCATCTTAGAAGCCCAAGTTCGTGCGGGATTAAGTCACATTTTGATTGGGGTAGAACGGGCAGAAGACGACAACCTCAAAGGACTAGATAAACGTTTCTATGCCGGTGGTGTGGCAACCGAAGCAGTACGTATTTTCAAGGAACACTACCCCGAAGTGTTCATTCAATGCACCTTCATTGTGGGTGTCAAAAACGAAAGCCAAGACACCTTAAAACTCCAAGTCGATATGGCCAAACAGCTGGATGTTGACTTCCCTGCCTTCCATCCGATTACGCCCGTACCGGGAACACCAATCTACGATGATGCCATTCGCAACGGACACATCACCGAAGAAGACTTTGACAATTTTGATTGGCTTACCCCTGTACTCGATTCCGATTACATGACCAAGGATGAAATTGCCATGGAACTCTATCGGATGAATGAACAGTTTGTCAATCGGAAATGGTTATTGCGAGGGTTGTTTAGCAAGGTCGACTACAAACGCGACATGTACATTTGGTTTACCAAGGTATCCGCCAAAATGGCAATTGAAGCCCTCAAACAACGTGTAAATCCATTCAATGTGGAACACTATCAAGCCTTGGTGAAGCCAGATTGGTACGACTCTTAAAATCGGGCTCTTAAAACGAGCAGGGTGAAATATAATTCTTGCCTTTGAGAATAAACACTGTAAACTTAGACATCTGATCTTTCATGAATGGAACTCTCTATGTATTACAGCACCAAACGTTTCTCTGGGTATTCTACTTGCTTTCGACAATGGCGTGCCACCCACTCACACTGTCGATTTTTACACGGATATGCCATGGAATTCAAAGTCACCTTTCAAGGTGCACTCGATGACCGCAATTGGGTGATGGACTTTGGGGCGTTTAAACGCAATGGTATCAAAGAACATTTGGAATACATGTTTGATCACACCACGGTGGTCGCCGCCGATGATCCTGAACTCGACCATTTCAAATCCCTTCAAGAACGCGGTCTGATCCAGTTGCGTATCATTGAGCATGTTGGTTGTGAAAAGTTTGCCGAATATGTCTATTACGCAATCCAAGAGCGCCTCAAAGATACCAAGGCTTCGGTGTTGCGAGTGGAGTGCTTTGAAAACGGTAAAAACTCAGCCATCTTTGAAATACAGTCTGCGGGCGGACACTCTTGGTAAACTATTGAACAGGGATGTCTCGTCGCATACAGGAAAACCCGGTAAAACCTTGATTGCAGGACACCTCTTCCCAAAGACCAGATGGTTTCATGGTCACACAATTGGCAAAAGCACCGTTCACATTGGGATGGGTTCCCGCCCAATTGGTGTATTGTAATGACTCGCCATTTTCCCAACTGAAAGCATTTTCCGAACGGGCATCACTAGCCCCCAACCAAATCCCATTGGCCAAGAAATGGAATTGAGAAACCAATACCGTATTCTCATTCTCACTCAACACACTGGCCAAACCGTCATATCCTTGGTTCTGACATAGATTTGTGGCTTCCGCCACCGTCAAAGCATGACCACAGGACATGAAATAATGCCCGTCTTCTATCGTTCCTGTACAATCCGTATACCCCAGCAATTCCAAACCATCACAATTGCGATCTAAGGCATCATCCCACTCAGCTGCATAAGGGTGAATGGAATCATCTTCCAGTGCACAATCGCCAACCTCTAAAGCCGTAAAGGTGCTGGTGGGTTCACAGCGTTCAACTGAACCACCCAAACTACCACCATTGCTCGTACCATAACCATCTCCATCAACATCATTGTACCAAGTCTGTCCTGGAAAATAATCGGGATTGTCATCATCACAATCATCGCCGCCAAGTGGTGAAAAATCCCCCAGCCAACTGCCTTCGATGGTACAGGAGATAAACCCATCACCATCCCAGTCAAATTCCTCATCAGGCGTTACACCATCACAGTCAGAGTCCACGCCATCGCACCACTCGACTTGATTGGGATAGACTTCGCCAACATTGGGTTCACAGTCTCCATTAACAGCACTAATGGTTTGACCTTGACAATCGAGCTGTGAAGTGCTGATAAAATCATCCGAACCATAGCCATCACCATCCGCATCGACAAAACAAATCTCTGAACCGTCACAATCAGAATCGATGAAATCCACTGGGATCTCTTCGGCATTGGGATGAATCGTGGCATCTTCATCCAGACAGTCTCCTGCCGGCAACATCCCTGAACCTTCGAACCCTAGTGTTTCAATCCCTTCATAAACATCGGGCACATAACCATCTTGATCTTGGTCAAAGTCGTCTAGCCCATCACAATTGGAATCAATTCCGTCATACCAAACATCGGGTGCACCTGGATAAATATCGGCGGCAGTCAAATCGTGTTCTAAAGCTCCTTCCACCAAAAAAGGTTGCTCACTGCTCTCCCAACAGTCACCATCGGCAATCGTCCAGCCATCACCATCAATGTCTTCCGTTGGGGTTTCATTGTTATCAACCGTATCTTTTGGTACATCAGGGACACATGCCATCATGGAGAGAAATAGGCTCCATTGAACAGGTAAAACTTTCATATACACCTCTTTTACAATCTAATTACCGCCTAAGTGTATCAACATCGTCATCAAAAACAAAAATGACCTGTACGTCAAAAGAGATACAGATCACATTTTTATGCACAGGTGAGAAGATAAGCAGTTTAGATTCTATTTTTCATCTTCTTCATCGCACGTCGCATTTGACGGTTCATTTGGGGTCCACCTTCTTCACTTCCCATTTGGCTTTGCATTTTCATCGCTACTTCCATGGTCAATTGTTCGGGAAAAATGGAGTACCACATCATCCCAAACTTAAAGGTGTCAACTTTCTTTTGGTTGGCAATCGCATCCGTCAAATATTTCAAACCTTCATTGTCTTCGTTTTTGCTCAACCCTTCGTTGGCGATCAACATCGCATCATTGGCCTGCTCTGTTTCCAATAGCATCCAAGCATACATCTGCCAATACAGTGGGTCAGAGGAGCCAACACTTTTGATCTTAGACAACCGTGTGATGGCTTCCGTCTTTTTCCCTTCGTTGTACTCGATGGCAGCAAGCATCCCAACCCCGTGCCACTGACGAATCAAAGTCAAAGTCCACTCTTTCTCGTGGGCTTTTTGCAAATGGTACTTAGCCTCCGAGAAATACTGATCGGCTTTCTTTTTCAACCGTTGGCTCGCCGGTTTATTTCGCTTCATGTCTTCTTGCATTTTCAGTTGCAATTGCAAAGCGGCCCCTTGATAACTGAGGGCACCCATTTGTGCGTGCACCAGTTCCGCAATCAAGAACTGTTCTTTGGAGAGGTCCAAGGCATCTTCAAAGCGTTTGATTGAGCGTTCTAAACCAGACATCATCAGTTGAGGATCTTGCTTTTCCTGTCCTTCTTGAACTTCTTTCATCGCCTCTTGGGTAATGGTAGTGAACTTATTGAGAGACTTGCGAGCCAGTACAAAATACGTCGCCATAAAACCAATCATTGCCGGCATGATTCCCATCCACCAAGTGCCACCAACATAGTGTCCCACAGCATAACAAAGTACCGTTACCGCCAAAGATTTCCATAAATTCAACATCTGCCTCTCCACAGTACAAATAGTATCATTCGATATTTTCAAGGTTTTAACCGATTTCATTCCAATAGTCGACCCACCGTCCTGATTTGGAAAGAGAGCAAAAAACGGTTATGATTTTCAAAATCTACTGGAGTCGAGATGTCACCCTCTGATATTGTATTGTGTTCTGCCTTGCGAAGCCCGATTGGTCGTTTCCAAGGCACCTTGTCCGCCGTTCGTCCCGATGACTTGTTGGCGCACCTATTTTCAGCCGTCATTGAACATGCCCACCTTGATGCTGCTGCGATTGATGAGGTCTTTGCGGGTTGTGCCAATCAAGCCGGTGAAGACAATCGAAACATTGCTCGTATGTCAACCTTATTGGCGGGGATTCCTCAGCACGTACCGGCAGTCACCGTCAATCGTCTCTGTGCCAGTGGGCTGGAAGCGGTGGTTCAAGCCTATCGCTCTGCCAAGTGTGGTGAAGGTCGACTGTTTTTGGCAGGTGGTGTGGAAAGTATGAGTCGCGCCCCCTACGTGATGCCCCGAGGTCCACAAATGCCAAAAGCCGGCAATCTGACCACCTATGACACCTCATTGGGCTGGCGTTTCCCCAATCCAAAAATGGAGGCCTTGTTTCCACTGGAAGCGATGGGTTGCACCGCTGAAAACATTGTGGATGAGATGAACATTAGTCGTGAAGATCAAGATACCTTTGCACTCAACAGCCACCATAAAGCCTTGGCAGCCCAAGAAAGTGGTGCTTTTGACAATGAAATCGTCTCCATCTCGATCCCACAACGGCGAAGTGATCCGATTATATTCTCCAAAGACGAAGGACCTCGCGCTGGTTCTACACTGGAAAAGTTGGGCAAATTGCGTGCGGCATTCCGCAAAGGTGGCTCGGTTACTGCTGGTAACTCCTCAACATTGAACGACGGAGCCTCGGCAATCATCGTCTGTACACGCCAAGCCGCTTTGGATCACGGTCTCACACCGATGGCCAAAATTCTTTCATCGGGAAGTGCCGGGGTTGATCCAACCACCATGGGCTTTGGACCTGTTCCTGCCACCGAAAAGGCCTTGCAACGGGCTGGATTGACTGTGGCTGATTTGGATTTGGTGGAACTGAACGAGGCTTTTGCGGCTCAATCACTAGGTGTGATTCGTAAACTGGGACTGGATGAAAGCATCGTTAACGTCCACGGTGGAGCGATCGCTTTGGGACACCCCTTGGGTTGTTCGGGGACCAGAATCTTGACCACACTTTTACATGCGATGCAACGTCATGACAAAACCATCGGTCTGGCCACACTGTGTGTGGGTGTGGGACAGGGTCTCAGTCTGATTGTCGAACGTGAACACTAAAATAATTACCCTATACAGTCACAGGAAGTACTATGAGTTCATCTGAATTGCTCTTTAACAAAATCGTCATCGTTGGTGCAGGTACAATGGGTCGAGGTATTGCTCAAGTTTGCGCAATGGCTGGATACACCACCATCTTAAACGACATTTCCACCGATACCCTCGCCAAAGCCCACAAACAAATAGTCAGTAACCTTGAAAAAGGCGTCAGCAAAGGCAAAGTCTCCGAAGAAACCAAAACACAAGCCTTAGAGAATCTTTCACTGTCAGAAAACTTGGTGGAGTCGATTGCCGATGCAGATATGGTAATTGAAGCGGTACCCGAACTGATGGACTTAAAAAAGCGTTTATTGAACACCATTGATGAACACAGTCCTGAACACTGTATCGTCGGAACCAACACATCTTCGCTATCCATCGCAGAATTGGCAGAAAGTACCTCCGATGCCTCTCGGGTGATTGGCATGCACTTTTTCAACCCTGTACACATCATGCAACTCTTGGAAATTGTTTACGCCCCTGACCTCACTGGAAATGATGTCATCACCGCCACCGAAGAGTTTGCAAAAAGCATTGGCAAAACCAGTATCCTGGTCAAAAACGCACCGGGATTCGCCACCTCACGCTTGGGGATAGCACTGGGTATGGAAGCCATTCGAATGCTGGAAGAAGGTGTCGCCTCAGCCGAAGACATCGATACAGCAATGGTTTTGGGATACAAGCACCCGATTGGACCTTTGAAACTCACCGACTTGGTTGGCTTGGATGTCCGCATGAACATCGGCACCTATTTGGCTGAACAGTTAAAAAACCCTGCTTTTGAACCACCACAACTGTTAAAATCTTTGGTAGAACAAGGAAAGTTGGGTAAAAAGAGTGGTGAAGGTTTTTACCGCTGGTAAATCGATTTTTATCGGTGCCTGTGCTACGATCTAGACATCTCCCTTTTGAATTCAACGCAACATCCGTAAAACATGGACACGACAATGGAATCATTCAACACCACATTTTTGGATCATTATTTTCAAAGCATCAAAGACGGTGCCTCCCAGATCATCGAATGTAAAAGTGGCAAGAAAAAGTGGCTCTTTTATTTTGTAGAGGGTCAATTGGCACTCACCAAGTCCAATCTCAAAGGGGAACAAACTGAATCCCTGAAAGAAAGTCATCCAGATGTCTTACCAACCGATATTCCATTTCTACAAGCCCAAATTCGTATCCAAAAGGCTTTTGAAGCAGAGGAGTGGAACCTCAAGAGCTCCAGTAAAACACCCAAGGGCTCCGTTCACACCATTGATGCCTTTCTCAAAGGGTTCGCCTTGTTTCTCAGTGAAAACGAAGAGGCTGTTGCTGAAATCACCACTGAAATGGAACAAATTCGTCCAAAACCACTGGAACCATTCTCTACTGACATCAACGAAGTACAAAATTTCATCGCTGGCTTAAAAGGCAATATGCGTTCACCGGTCACGGTTTCCAACAACAGTAACATTGACGATTCTCTAGGTTGGTCTACGCTTTGGACCCTGTACAAAATGGACATGTTGGAAATTGACGAGTCAGAGCAAGAAAAACTGTCTGATTTACTGGGGTTCAATTTGGATGAAGTCTTGGCAGAGGAGGTCGCCAAAGAGGATGAAATCATCGAAGAATCAGAATCAGAAGCGTCCAATGTTGACAATGAACCCGAAGTCAATGAAAGCAATGCTGTTGATGAACCTCCAGCAGCAGAAGTAGCCAGCAATGCGATGTCCACCGAACAAATGAGCACGCTTGAAGAATTGGAATCCCACATCAACACCTCAACCAATCACTTCGAGGTCTTGGGGGTTTCACATACCGGTACTTCCTCAGACTTTCGCAATGCCTTCTTTGATCTCTCTAAAAAACTACACCCTGACAAATACACTGCCGCAGGTGAAGAAGTGATCGCCAAAGCCACTGCCTTGTTCGATCGGGTCCGTGAAGCCCATGAAGTATTGAGTGATGACGAAGAAAGACAAAAATACATTGACCAAGTCATTTATGGTAAAGCCTCTGATGAAGATGCCGCCATGCAACAGTTGCAATCGATGTGGAAAGCCGAAGAAGCCTTCAAAAAGTACTTAGGGGTAACAAATTTTATATGGCTTCAAGGTAGAGCGGGACTTGATCTTACTGACCAACACATTGATGGTTTTGCCGTTTTCGGTAATAAAAATACCA
>CAKZLX010000265.1 GCA_937127265.1 uncultured Pseudomonadota bacterium | reverse complement strand
CCTCGCAAGAAAACAGATGGTTCTCTTGTCGACGCATCAAAGAAAAATTACTGGAAATACGAAATTTAGATTCGAGGGTGGGAATGACTTGGGTAGATCCAACCTGGACCTGCTGAGTACTTCAGCCACCACTTCAAGCGAAGGCAATGCCAGTTAATAAAATGATCATCGTTACTCCATAGTATACATGGATAGCATATCCCATTTATATAGAGAATTCGATAAGACCTGATATCAACCCGACGATTGTATAGATAAGTCGTAGTATGTTACAATCTCTATATATTTTTACACCTTTGTAGTGACACCCCGAAAAACATGATCCGTTCTCTTGCCAGCATTACTGCTACCGTATTGATTGTCCCCTATCTCAGTTTACAACTCGGCAATCATTTCCAGTCTCAGATTTCCAGTGCAGACAACTCTGCCACACCATGGCGTCGAGCACGTTTGAGTTATCGTATTGCTAAATTTTCACCCTTGTTGTGGGATAGTGCCACCAAAGCTGAAGATGAGACAGACCTGATCCTCTCTGACTTTTTCTTTTCCCAAGTCTTACGCGGTGAACAAGATGCCATCGTGCCCCAAAACCACTTGGACTTTTTAAGCGATCGTCCCGACAACGATACTTGGAATGCCATTCGTGGCCAGACACTGTTGCAATATGGACAATTTTCGGATGCCCTAACCCTCGCTAAAAAAGAAAACACTGCCGACTTTGCTCCGATTAAAGCAGTCTCCGCCCTATTTACCGGTGACAAAGAACAGTTGCAAATGGGTTGTGAGACTTGGAGTGCTTGCCCCAAAGGCTGGATACACCAACTACCGTTTGATGCTGAAGCCACGATTCAAAACAATGATTGGACCAACCTTCCGGAAAGTGACCAACCGATTTTCATCGAGTGGGCGATCACCAACGACAAGTGGTCAGACGAGTGGACGGAAAGCGTACTCACCCACCAACAAAAGCAGACCTGGGCTTGTGCCACCTTGGCTTTGGCCACCCAAAAACAAGACCCTCTTCTGTTAAGTAGCGCCTTGGAAGCCCTGTGGGGTGAAGATGGTAGTGAGTGGTGGTTCTCCTATGGCAACTTGGTCCATGAAGTCCCTTGTCATCCGCAACGTTTTTCTGGTGCACAATCCGTTGTTTCGCCAGAATTACAAAACCAACTGTGGCTCTTGGAAGCGGTTGCCTACACCACACTTTTAGACATCTCCAGTGCCCAAACCGTCCTCAAAAACATCAATCTCGAGGCACCAGAAACCAGCGATTCGGAACGTACTTTGTTGTATCACCTACGGGTTATCACCAGAGAACTGGCTGGTTCCACCAAAGGAATGGAAAAATACATTGCCTTGGGTGAGCCCTACAACAAAGCCTTGTTTTCAATCCAATTGGGTAAAGCCAAATTGTACCAACAAGCCAAAACAACCGCTATTCAAAGTTTATCGGCACTGAACGGATATCCCATTCCACCAAAATTACAGCAAGAATACACTGATATGTTGATGTTGAGCAAACGACTGAATGGCTCGGCCAGTAAAATCCAAATTGGCAATCACCCCTTGGAATATGACTTCATGGACAATGATGCCGAGTTTCGTGAGTGGCTCGTCGGCTATCACGGAGAACAAATGGATTCGCCAACAGGGACACCGATGACCCTTCCCTTGTTGCGATTTTGGCGTGGTGAAGACAAACATGCCGATCAACTCTTGCAAACCCATTTGGAGTCGACCATCCATCCTTTATCGGTGATGCTAAACACCCATCAACGGTTTCTGGAAGCCTCTTTGCGAGGAGATAAGGCGTTAACCTCGACCAGTTGGAAACAATTTGCCAAAACGCGCGCTTGGTTAGACGATGTTCCCTTTCCCCAAATGCTTCGTACCCATCCGGACTGGTATCGCACTCCTTGGTTACAATAAGTTTGGATTAGAATCATTTTTAGGTTCACCCCATTTCCTTTTTCCATCCATACTGGAGATATTGTATGCTGTTCCTCATTCTGGCCTGTGCCCAAGAGATACCGACTGCCAAAGTACGTCATGACAGCAGTGGATTTTTCACCTCTCCATGGCCCAATCACACGCGAATGACAGAAGGACATCCCAACCTGACCAATTTCCCCAATCCCGGTGAGAACCCACTAATCTCCAAGTTTGTCGAAGAAGGTCGAAAATTGGATGGCTTTGGTACCAATTCACCAATTTACTTCCCTCTGACCAAAGCCATTGATCTCAAACGCTTGCCCTCACCATTAGACTCACTCGATGACGATGTTGCCATTCACCTGATCAACATTGATCACACCTCTCCCTATCGCGGAGAACGTGTTCCCTTACAATGGGATTACCAAGAAGAAGCCACCAATTGGCAACCAGAACACTTCTTGAGCATCGCACCCGTAGGGGGATTCCCACTGCGTCCCGATACTCTTTATGCTGCTGTATTGACTACGGACCTCGTTGGCTATGACGATGAACTCCCTGAACTTTGGGAGGCACAAGAAGATTGGTACACAATCGCCGACAGTGTAATTCAAGACAAACTCGATTTGATAGAAACTTGGAATCATCTGGGCTACAAGCCTGAACGTATCGGATCGTTTAGCATCTTCAAAACACAAGACCCCGTCAAAGATATGGTTTCCTTTGCGCATCGAATTGATACGGAATTGGAAGCCCCAGTATTATCACCGTGGGTTGAAAAAGGATTTGAAGGGGAAACCTACACCGCCTACGATGGTGAACTGTTACTCCCACTCTGGCAATATGGTCAAAAGCCCTACTCCAGTACAGGAGGCGGATTTTCTTTTGAGGATGGTGAACGTCCACAAATCTTCACTTGGGAACGGGCCAACTTTCGCATTTCAGTACCCAACAGCGAGATGCCCCCAGACGGCTGGCCGATTGCCATTTACAGTCACGGAACTGGAGGTGACTCTACCACCTACGCCAATGGTGATGGAGCCTTAGAACCTGCAACTCTCTTAACAGAAGCAGGGTTTATGGGAATTGGCATATCACAACCCATTCATGCAGAACGGGGAACCGGTGCCGACCCAGAGATTTATTCCTTTAACTATCTCAATCCAACATCTGCTCGTGCGATGTTTCGACAAGGTGCCCTCGATCAGATTTACCTCGCCAAAGTGATGTCCACCCACTCACACACCTTTGATTTGGGTGAGAGCGAGATTTACACCAATCCTGATCATGTCGTCTATGTCGGACATTCGCATGGTGGTGAAGTGGGAGCTATTGCCCTTCCCTTCATTGGAAAGTATGTCCAATCTGTGGTCCTCAGTGGTGCGGGTGGTGGTCTCAGTGTCACGTTAATGGATCGAGAACAAGAGGCTGGTGGATTGGATATTCAAGAATTGCTACGGAACGCCATCAATCTTGCCAACAACGAAACTTTAGATACCTTCCACCCCGCAGTCGGATTGGTGCAAATGCTGGCAGAAGTGGTCGAT
This sequence comes from uncultured Pseudomonadota bacterium, assembly GCA_937127265.1. Taxonomy (GTDB): domain Bacteria; phylum Myxococcota_A; class UBA796; order UBA796; family UBA796; genus CAJWHX01. The sequence continues at coordinate 941 of CAKZLX010000265.1, read as the reverse complement.
CCAGTCAATTACGCACGGTATTGGTTTAACGATGAAGTCTATTGGAGTCACAGTCCCGCTAATGTCTTGATGACCGAAGGAATGTCCGATGCCTACACCCCACCTGCCAGCATCGAAATACTCGCCGCCGCAGCTAATCTGCCAATTGTGGGAGACGCTGTATCAGTGAATGATGCTCAAAAACTGTTGCAGAACAACAACCCCAATGCTGTGGAAGGCAATCGAGAAAGTGCCGATGGCGAGCAATTGACCGCTGGATTGGTTCAGTTCCCAGAGGATGGACACTTTGCCATCTTTTACAACCAAGATGCCGGATACCTCTATCGAGACTTTCTACGAAGCACTTTGGAGAATGGTACACCAACCATTCAACCATAGCCAACCCTAGGGCTTGGAGATGATCAACACCCCTGCTCCGAAACGGGTATTGGGTATACTGATCAAATTGCTTCCAGAACTGTAAGAACCACCGCCACCACCACCGATGGTTTGAATTCCCCCACTGCCACCTGTATACCCTCCGGCTCCGCCACCACCACTGATTGCGGCACCACCCCCACCAAAGGAACCATCACCAGACATTGTGGAAGCACCTCCGATTCCGGCTTGTGATGCACCACCTTCTGCCCACGCGGTAGACATCCCGATGCCAGACCAGCCTCCCCCACCAGCACCATCAGTTTGACTGGTACCAGTCACCCCACCTAAGGCGTTGGCATATTGTCCAAATGCACCACCCAGCGAGGATGTTGTCGAAGAACCACCATAACCATTGGCACTCACACTCGCTCCACCACCACCTCCGGCGACCAAAAGGGGTTGTTGAGAATCATTCCATACAAAGGTACCGCCACCGCCGCCGCCACCTTCAGTAGCAGAAAAGACCTGCATACCTTGTTGTCCAATGACAATCGAGAGAACATCGCCCGCGTTAAAAGCAT
>CAKZLX010000264.1 GCA_937127265.1 uncultured Pseudomonadota bacterium | reverse complement strand
ACACTGTTCGGGGGCACTGGGATAAGTCAGAGAATTAATATCGTCACAATCACCAAAGACTGGGGCATACCCATCGGGTTGATCGCAACTGTAGACAAAGCCACTGACATCCCCTACCCCATCATAATCGGCATCCACGTACCACAGTGTACCCACCCCATCATCAATTTCACCATTGCAGTCATTGTCGATGCCATCACAGGTTTCATTGGCCAATGGTGATTTGTCGGGGTTGTTGTCGTCGCAGTCCTCGGTATTGGCAACATACCCTTCACCAGGGGCACAGTCATAGACGTGAAATTCTTCGGTACCAAATCCATCACCATCGGCATCAAGGTAATAGTCGTAGTTCAATTCCTCGTCGATCAAGGAGTCACAGTCATTGTCCTTTTCATCACAGAGTTCATCTGAATCGGGAAAGGTCAGTTCATCAGCATCATCACAGTCATCGGCATTGTCTACCAAACCTGCATCATCAACGGGATCTTCACACAATTGTTGGACGTTTTCAGGGTCCCCAAACCCATCACCATCCGCATCGACATACCAAAGAGTACCCACCCCATCGTCGACTTCACCGTTACAATCATTGTCTACTTCATCACAGATTTCTACGGCTTGCGGATTGATGTCGGCATCATTATCGTTACAATCATTGTCTTCAGTATACCCATCACCATCGGCATCGATAAACAACACCTCTACCTCGGCTGTATCGGTATTGGTTGGTTTCACCTCAGTTTCACAAGCCACAAGCAACGATAACCAAAACATTTCACACTCCAACGACGATCTTATATCGGTAGTGTATCATAGTAGAGTGTTGTTGGGGTAAGGCAATCCTAGGGTAAATGCTTCCAAATCAGTTTCATCACGTCAAGGCGACATGTAGAATCAAGAGATACCAAATCATCCAACCCTACACTTTTCAAGTCATCTTCTGAGAATCCTTTACTAGACAGAAACGTCTTAAAAATCTCTTCATAGGTTACCCATCGGAGAGCAAGTTTTGCAATATTGGCCTCTATGTTTGGATAATGCCATTTTTTGGGGTCGTTTCGTTTTGGGAAGGTACTATCTACATAATCCAATCGTTCAAACAAGTGTGTATCAAGTCGATGTAAGTCAACAAGATACTCTTCAAACAGGTAACCGTATAATCGAACATAGGGTTTTCGTCGGAATGCCCTTGGGGTTAAGAGTGTGAACACCATACGATTTGGTTGCTTACACGAACCATCATCTGACTGAAAAGTTAGTAGGTTTTCAATCACCCGTGTCATTTGATCTCGAAAAGGATTATTGGACACCTTTGTCGAGATATCAGATAAGAACTTTGCCTCTACAAAGCACACGATATCCTGACTCACAGTATCCTGCCCACTGTGCTCTGCATAAGCGATCCCTGCTTCGGTACCTTTTCTGGCTGCAATGGATCCCAAGGCCATGTCCAAATGGGTATTTCCCTCACCCATCCTAGGTCCAATGGGTTGCACCTCTAGCCCAAGTTGATCCGATGGTTGATACGCCTGCCCAACCAACAAACGAAAGAGGGTGTCATCACCTTTTTTGATCTGACTCAGCACACACTCGGCAACCAGATACGTCCAAACTTCTTCATCAATGTGTAACGACTTCGAAGGAGATACAGCCTTCAATTTTGCTTTCATATTGTCAGAATGTGTTTTGGAAACAATCATTACCCTCTCCAACTTGTATACTGTTTTAGTAGTGTATCATAGTAGAGTGTTGTTGGGGACAGTGAATACAATCACTCGCTCACCACTGTAACTTCCATCGCCACCCCAGAATGATCGGGGTTATTCTTGTCCGAGTTGCAACCGACAGACTGGGCGACTTGTTCGGTTTGGTGAGAGATTACGGTCATATTGAGACTGGTCGAAACCGGTGCCCCCTTCAAGGTCAGCACAAAATGGTCGGTGATCGCACCACACTCACTGTAATACAAAAACCGTCGACTATCTTGCACCACAATCGAAGCATAGTCTTCAAACAAAGGTCCTTTGATCTCACCATCGTCGACAATTCGATAGGCATACTTATAATCGGAGAATGTTTGCATCGTCTGGTAGAACACAGCGAATTCTGGATTCAATTGGGCATAGGGCTCCACTGAAACAACACCAGTATCCTGCGCCGTATCACCAGTTGATCCGGTGTCTAAGGGTTCAGTACTGGTATCCTCACCAGTATCCTGACCACCAGTATCCTCAGTTTCACCGACTTGCTCCAAGGCCACAGCATAAGCAGCATCGAAGGCCTCTTGATCCCATGGGGCATTCAATCCCCACAAAATCAATTCGGTATCCAAGGTTAAGGATTGATCCAACTCAAACACCATATCCCAGGCACAGGTATCAAAGGGTTCTGCTTGGGTGGCATCAACCGATACACTGGCCCAAAATGGTATCTGCGGATTGTCAGGGGTGAGCTCAATCGTTTGTTGGGTAAATGCGGTGGTTCCAAAGTACTCGTACAGTGGAGAGGTAGCGATGGTGAGTAAGAGGGCGGTGGAATATCCAAGCCAAGACAGTTTTCGATTGATTGTTATCATTGTTTTTTCTCACTTTTGAATCGTCTATCATCAATACTAGGTTGTAGTGCCTAAAGCAATATAACCAGACGCTTAGATTATTATGACCAGTTTCATCAAGCAATCCTTTGATTACAACATAGTTGTTTCTCGCTTCGAATGGTCTTTTATCGTTGTGTTTTTGACGCAGTTATCTTCGATTGTATTCATCCTTAATGTCCAATAACAAACACCTAAAATTCTCAATGACTCTTAAATGACAGACTTGTGAGCGCTGTTACTTCGGGACTCTGATATTCTTTCGTGTGTTTAGGCATCTATATGTTGTTCTATTTTATGAATTAAGATACAGCTTTTGTTTACAATTGGAGGTCTCTTTATGAAAAAGGCAATCATACACTTCTCTTTATTGGCTTTAATGGCTTGTGGTGAAGAAAAAACAGAAAGAATGACATCCAATGATTGTAGCAATAGAGAATCAGATACAACCGTAGATGGTGTAGACCAAGACTGTAATGACTTTGATGGACCTGATGTCGATGGTGATGGGTTTGCACCAGAATCGGCGGGTGGAACTGATTGCGATGATGATAATGCTGCAATTAATCCAGATGCCATCGAAGACTTCAATGACGGTTTGGACAACGACTGTGATGGATTTGTCGATATGTCCAATGTTCAGTGCACAGCTGACATGACCATTACGTTTACCGACTCTGAAACTGTCACACTAGACTTTTGTCAGAGATGGTCTTTAGAATCAACGTTTGAATATGACCCTGATAATCCTCCTGAACTCAATTCGATCTCCCTAAATATGAATGCTACAACCGCGATAGATTTTGATTGTTCAATTCAAATTGAGCAAGAAGGGTTTTGTGGTGAAGGTTATTATCGTCAAGGGTTGAGTACTGGTACGACTGTAATGGCAACAATGGACTGTTCGGATGTTTCTGATGAAAATGAGCAAACGTTAAACTTTTCAGAAGGGTATCTGCGTATTGATTCAATCGATACTGGTAGTCAAAGTGGTTCTTTTGCCGGTCAGTCTTTTAGTACAGAATTGGTTGGGCATCTACATGTTTGGAATGCTGATGGAAATGATTTGGAGGGTGATATTTCTATTTCAGTTGAACAATTGGCGGGAGGTAGCGAAGACAATATTTGTGCAGTCCTAGACCCTTCAGTAATGGATGAGGATGAAGATGGTTACATCGCTAATTACTTTGATGGTGAGGATTGTGATGATGGTTATGCTGGTTCAACCTACGAAGGCATTGATGGTGATTGCGATGGTGTGTTGACAGCCGATGATTGTGATGATGAAGATGCTTCCTTAGGTATAATGGCAGCCGATGGTGATTGTGTTGAAGTATTCAGCTTGGATTTGGGAGGTGGCTTTTCAATGGACTTGGTGTCTATTTCGCCAGGCTCGGATCCACAAGATCGCTACAATATTACCAATGGGTTTTCCTTGATGACCACCGAAGTGACCATGGGCATGTTCAATCAGATTATGGGTTATCAATCTAATAATGGTCGGTCTTCTTCGCATAATGCTGGAGACAATTATCCTGCATACTTTACGAACTGGCACATGGCAGCTGACTTTGCCAACAAGGTGACTCAACGCCACAATAGTGTACATGGAGTGAATCTACAAGAATGCTACAGTTGCGCCAACTCTGGCAGTACTGATGTAACCTGTACTTCGGCGATGAATCCCTATCAATGCAGTGGATATGTATTACCAACCGAAGCCGAGTGGGAATATGCAGCCCGAAGTGGCACCGAGTATGACTTTTGGACGCCAGATGGAGGTGGCAATCGTTCAGCCAATACTTGTGATGGAACAGAGACCATTCAAGATGGTGTCAGCAATCCACTTCTGTCTGATTATGCTTGGTTTTGTGCGAATAACCAATGGAACGATTCAAGTTTTCCATTGGGTTCAAAACAGGTTGGACAAAAACGATCGAATGGATTTGGGCTATACGATATGCATGGCAATCTTTGGGAATGGACAGCGGACTGGTCTGACTGTAATTTTCCACAGTCCAGTACAGATCCGTACTGCGAATCTACAGGTTCTAGCCGCGTTGTACGTGGTGGTCATTGGTATGGCTCCACTGGCAATATACGGGCATCGAGTCACAGTGTTATTGACCCCGCGGACCGCGCCGACCACATCGGATTTCGTCTAGGATTACATTGAAGAATCTGTCGCGATGTACCTAACTCATTGTAGTCGGCATGAGAGGTAACAGGCGGATCTTCGATGGCGAACTAGATTTGTTCAAACTGCATACTTTTTTCATCTACCATCTGTTTTTGGATACAGTTTTTTCTATCTATGAAGTCTCTTGGATTGTCTTTTAAGTTCTCCTATCATCCTGGCAAGAATGTACCTCCCCATCTGGTGACCTTTTCAGCAGGCACATCAAGTAGCATCGAATGCTTCTCCTTATGAGTAGTCGCAACATCATCTCTGGCTTCCGTTTGCGGTGATCTTTTCATATTTTGCACTAAAGGATAGCCTTCGGTAACCCCATCCTTCCTATTTTTTAGGTTCAGATGCGCCTAAACATTACTAGAGGCTATACATCTTCCACTGTTGAGTCATCTACCTTCGATCCATACTGGGTATCCACTTCAAGGGTATCCACAAAGCCATCAATGCCCAACAATCTGTCGCATCCATCATCAGTGGAACCATTTCTCCCCAGCCAAAGAGATCAAAAAAAGCCTGATAGAACTGATTATACCACTGATTGCCAACCGTTGTCAATTTGACCATCGCAAAGCCCATACCCGTTAACAACACTGCCCACTGTCGATTCTTGACCAGCAATTCCAACAATAAGGGAAAGAATATCAGTCCGGCAAAATCAGACAACTTACCGGTCAACCAAGATGTGTAGGCGTATTTTAGATAGTGGTCATTGAGGGCGAATACAGCCATCGCACTCAGAGACCACGGGTGGAGGATGGGTTCTGTTTGAGGTTTATCTTCATGCTCCAACATTGAGGCTTACTTCTTCAACACCACCGACAATTCAGTCTGAACACCAGTCAGTGGTCCCTGCATCTGGGCATTTACATCCTGGTCACTTTTGCTCATCGCGTTGCCGTCCTCATCCAAGCGCACATCAAGCCACACTTGCTCTGGCCACTCTCCGCCCATCATCATGTCAGAAGGACCGAGTGTAAATTCGAGCGGGAAAGTAGGATTGTCGATTTTCTTCACTGCAGCCGGCATCCCACCTGCGGGTGAACGACGGGCGATGATAAATAGGGTGCCCGTTGGCAAATCCCCTTCGGCGGTAATGGTTCCAGATAGTTTGACATCACCTACTTCGGGTTCTGGTGTTTGAGACTTTTCTGGGGCCACCAATGTCACCGACAGTTCATGGGAATCTTTGGGAAGTGGACCTTGTACCTCGGAGTTCAAATCGCCATCGCCTTTGGTCATCGCATTGCCATCTTGGTCCAAACGTACTTCTAAATAGACTTGCTCTGGCCATTCACCACCCATCATCATATCAGAAGGACCCAATTCAAACTTCATTGGAAAAGCTGGATTGGGTACTTTTTGCACCGCAACAGGCATTCCACCGGTGGGAGAACGACGGGCAATCACAAACAGTGTTCCTTGGGGCATATCTCCTTGGGCATCGACAATCCCTGAAATCAAGGCTGGAGGTTTGTTCAAATCGGCAATCAAACCTTCATAGAAATACTGCTCTTCGGGAATCGAAAAGTCCCCTTCAATACTTTGCAACAGTTCCAGTGCTTCGGTTTTCTGTTCGGTGGCCGAGAGCATATAGCCTTTCCACAACAGTGCCTTTTGCATCTTGGGTCGCGCCTGTAAGGCCTGTGCAAAACCAACTTCCGAACGTTCAGTCATCCCCACTGACATTTGTAAAATTGCCAAGTGCACCATAAAATCGGGATCTTTGGGGTCAACATTACGAACCTGCTCCATGTAGGTCATCGCCGATTGCATGTCCCGCATCAATAAGGCATCATAGGTTAACACATTGAGGGCATCGATATTTTTGGGGTTCTTTTCCAGTTCGGCTTTGGCATCTGCTTGACGTTGTTCACGTTGTTTGCCCCACTCTTCAAACTGTTGCATCAATTCTGCTTCAGTCTGACTGGGCATTTCACCACCGGTCATCACCCCACCTTCTTGACGAGGAGCCGAGTAATCGACCACCAACTTTCCAAGCAGGGTAAAGAAAGCCAGCGAACCAATGACATAGAGCCACAGTTGATTGGAGACTTGACTGGGTGCTATGGGCTCCACAGTGGTATCCAAATTGCCGTCGAGTGCCGCCATGACTTCACTGGCCTCGCTCAACAATTGCTCCCGTTGTTCAGTATAGGCATCGTCTGACATTTTGGCTTTATCAGCATCCAATTCACGAAGGGCTTCCATTAATTGGTCTTTTTTGGCGGTCAGTTCAGCCTCTCGGGCGTTGCTAGTGGCTTGCTCCTCGCTTTTCAGCATCGCCACCATCCCAAAAGCCACCAGTGACGAAACACCCAATACAACCAGTGGAGGTCCCCATGTTTCCCAATCCATTTCAATCCTCCAATTCGGCCAGTAATTGTGCGCGATACTTATCTGTGTTTGATCTGTCGCCATTCTGAGTTTCTACTTCTGTATTGTCAGACGAGGTAGGCTCCGTTGGTGAAGGATCACTGGAATTCCAGCGTACGGCGATCACACCAGCACCCACCGCCAAGCCAATCAGGGGCATCCACCAAACAAACCAATGCTCGGACTTCGGTTGAAGAAGGACAAATTCTCCGTACCGACCGATAAAATAATCAATAATCTGATCGTCTGAATACCCTAAGGCTACCAACTCTTGGATGCGATTTTTCATGGCCACTGCAGCATCGGACTGAGAATCCGCCACGCTCAACCCTTGACAAACTGGACAACGTAAGATTTTACCGAGGTCATAGGTACGCTGTTCGACTTCAGACTCGGTTGGTGGGTCTAATAACGGTGCTTCTTCCAGAGCAACACCACTCTCTATACCATCCGTTGAGGTATTTTCGGCTTGCGCCACCATCAGCCACAGTGACATCCACAACAGTTTCATCTTTTCTCCTTCATCCCAGCATGCTGTTTGGACTATCCGAACCTTAGCGTTTTAACAACTCTGTGAGTACCGCTTCCAACTCTTGTTGGGTGACTGGACCGGCGTACTTTTTGGCAATTCGTCCCTCACGGTCAATAATGAAGGTTTCCGGTACACCCGCCACCCCATAATCAATGTTGGTGCGTTGAGCTTCATCGAGCAAGGTTGGGTAAGCCGACCCATGTTTTTTCAAATAGACTTCGGCTTTGGCTTTGGTATCACCATACAAAATCCCCATAAAGGCTACACCTTGGGGTTTGAATTTCTCCGCAGTAGCCAACAAGCCCGGATGTTCTTGTAAACAAGGTCGACACCAGGTTGCCCAAAAATTAAGAACCACCACTGAACCTTTGAGGTCAGCCAACGCCACTGGATAGCCATCCAAACTTTCCAAAGTGAAGTCGGGTGCCATCTCTCCAGTCAACTCTTCAGGAAGCGCACGTGGGTCATAATTAAAACCCTTTGCCAACACGAAAATCAAGGGGACGCAGAGCAACAAACCAATGCTCATCACTTTCCAGTTCATGCGCTCTCCTTGGTCGTTTCCGTCGTGAGGGTTTTGCGTTTGCGAGATGGCCAAGCCGAAATCAAGGTCCCAAACATCATCACCGCACCACCCAGCCACAACCACAACACCAATGGTTGTGTTATCACTTGCAGTCCAACAATCGAACCGTCTTCGTTCATGTTCACCAGATTAAGATACAAGTCTTCATCCAAGAAATTGTGAACCGCTGGGGTACCGATGACTGAACCCATGCGAAAATAGTTGTTCAGTTTCGGTTCGAGCACACCCATTTCACGACTGCCACGCAGTACGCTGACTTTGGCAATTTCAGAGGAACGATGTGACTCAGTGACCGTTTCCTTACCAGTATAGGTCAGACGGTATTCTTGAATCTCTACGGACTGTCCTTCTTTCAAGGTGACTTCAGAAACTTCTTTAAAAGCACCCGAGCCCGTGACGGCAACCGCCACCATAATCACCCCGATGTGCACAATGTATCCACCGGTACGACGACGGGTTTTAGACCAAGTGGTCCACAAGGCATTACCCCAAGACTCTGCTTTGCGTTCTACCCGAACCGCTGCTGGTTCAATCAACTCTCGCAAGGTGGTCATCAAAGCAAAACCACTGACCCCAAAGGACAGCAATGGTGTAAATCCTGTGGCGCCACACACTAATGCCAACCCAACCGCGACCAGTGCACCAACCATCGGGATCACCAATCGTTTGACGGCGTCCTGTTGTTCAATTTTACCCCAAGGCAACGCAGGACCAACTCCCATCAAAAAGACAATCGCGATGCTCAAAGGGATACCCAATTCATTGAAATAGGGTTCTCCAATACTCAATTTCTTTTCGGTCATCGCCTCGTGCACCAGTGGATAAACCGTTCCAATCAGCACGGTAAAGGTAAATGCCGCAAACAAGAGGTTGTTCAACAAAAACATCGAATCTCGAGAGACTGCTGCCATCGGTTTCTTTTTAGAACCCAATACATCAATACGCATCGACAACAAGACCAAGGAAACAAAGGAGCAAAATGCCAAAAACCCCAAAAACACCGGACCAATAGGAGTCTGTGTAAAGGAGTGCACAGAATTAAAAACGCCTGAACGGGTCATAAAGGTACCCAGTAGAGTGAGTAGGAATGTGACCAACAACAGCACAATACCCCATCCCTTCAAGCCATCTTTGCGCTCCATGATCAACGCCGAGTGAATGAAAGCCGTCGCCGTCAACCACGGCAAAAACGAGGCGTTTTCCACAGGGTCCCAAGCCCAATAGCCACCCCAACCAAGGACTTCGTAACTCCACCAGCCACCCAAGATGATACCGACCGTCAAAAACCCCCAAGGCAACAAAATCCAGCGACGCAGTGCCACCGACCAAGCGGCACCAATCTTACCGGCTAACAAAGATGCCACCCCCATACCAAAGGGTACAGCCATCCCCACGTACCCTAAATACAAGGCAGGTGGATGAATCACCATCAAAATGTGGTTCTGCAACAGTGGATTGGGTCCGGGACCTTCTGTCGGTACTGGATCCATCGCAATGAAGGGATCCGCAACACCCGCGACCAAAAAGGAAAAGAACACCGCAATGCTCAACGAGGCCCCCAAGGCATAGGACGAGTGTTCGACATATTTACCCTTGGTCGCCCAAGCAAAGGCGGCAATGTAGCCATTCAGCACGAAGGCCCACAGCAAAATCGACCCTTCCAACGAAGACCACAACGAGACGATGGTCACCCACAGTGGCGTGGTGGTGGAACCCACTTTGGCCACATAGGACACCGAAAAGTCATTGGTGATCAACGCATATTCCATCAACCCAATGGCTATGGTCATCGTCAGTGCGCCCAATAAGCCGAAATCCGAGCCCATTTCCACGCTGTTTCAGATCGCTTGGCACCTCCAGCAATCCCAGCAAATGTTCCAATCACACAGACTGCCAACGACAGCAGTACCATGGAACGACCAAGGATGGAAATCACAGTCCCTCCACCGTTTTGTACAATTCTTTGGCATCCACACCTTCTTCGGGAGCCTTGTATTCATTGGAGTGTTTGACCATCAACCGGTCGGACTCGAACAGTCCACCACCACTGGATTTCACCATCGTACCTTCGACGACCACACCGATGCCCTCTCGGAACATTTGTGGCGGAGCACCCGTGGCGTGTACATTCAACTCAGCCTTGCCGTCAGTGACCTG
>CAKZLX010000263.1 GCA_937127265.1 uncultured Pseudomonadota bacterium | reverse complement strand
TAGTTACATGATGGACATCCAAGGGTATACGCGACCCGAAACCTATAAACCCAAGAGTGATGTAAAAATCTTTGGTAAATCGTATGGTCGGTATAGTGGTACGCCCAAGCTAAAAAGACGACAGGTTGGATTGGGACTGGATATGGGAGCCATGTTGGTTGCTTATCCTTATTCCAAAGATGTTTGGATGGGGATTGAGTGGAATGGTACGGTGGGTGTGACCGCCAGAGATGCTTATCTGAACAATTCAATTGGATTGGTGATGCATTTTAAATGATGCGGGTTGTTTTATCTTGAGGCTGTTCTATAAAAGACCATGCATTTGGTTTGGTTGAAAAGGGATTTGCGTATCGAAGATCATGGTCCTCTGTTTAGGGCTTCATTGACCGAAAAGATGATGGCGATGTACATTTTTGAGCCGAAGCGAATGGCACAACCCGACTATGGTGCCAATCACCACGCCTTTATTGTGGATTCGTTGAGAGAGTTGCAACAAGAGTTGGTCTCGTTGAATATTCCACTGCTGTACTTTGTTGGTGAGGTGGTGGAAGTATTGAGCACCTTGAAATCGAGATACAAAACCATCCATCTACACAGTCACATGGAAGTTGGTGGTGGGTGGACCTACGATCGAGACAAACAGGTTAAGCGATGGTGTCAGCAACAGGGTGTGGAGTGGATAGAATATCCGATTTTTGAAGTTCTCCGACCGTATCAGAATAGAGATCAGTGGGCCACGCGCTGGCGAGAAGGGGTGGATAAAGCCCGTTTCCCCACACCCCACAAGCAATCCCGACCAGTAGAACCACCGTCATTTCCCACCATGACAGTCGAACCACCGAGCAGTCAGCAGGTTGGACTAGGAGAACCTGCACCCCAACGACAACAAGGGGGAAGAAGTCAGGGAATTGCTTTGTGGCAGAGTTTTCTGGCAGAACGTGGTAAGAACTACCGGAAAGAGATGTCCTCACCCGTGACCGCTTTTGATGCTTGTTCTCGTTTGAGTCCTCATCTGGCTTGGGGAACCCTGTCGATTCGGGAAGTCTATCGGGTGGCTACCCATGCCCAAAGCACCTTGGTCAGCGCCAAACACCATCGTCGCTCCTTGGATTCTTTCATTTCTCGGTTGCACTGGCGAGGGCATTTTATGCAGAAGTTAGAAGACCAAGTGGAGATTGAGAACCATTGTTTTCACCCGTTGTTTGAGGGTTTACGACCCCAAAAAGGCAACCGAGACTATCTTGAGGCTTGGAAAGAGGGACGCACAGGGGTGCCGATAGTCGATGCCTGTATGCGGGCACTGGTGGCGACGGGGTGGCTCAATTTTCGGATGCGGGCGATGGTGGTGTCTTTTGCTTGTTACAACTTGTGGTTGGATTGGCGAGAGATACGCGATTGGTTGGCCTGTCAGTTTACCGATTATGAACCGGGCATTCATATTTCTCAGTTGCAAATGCAGGCCGGAGTGACTGGTATCAATGCCATTCGGGTCTACAATCCCTACAAACAATCCGTGGACTTGGATCCTGAGGGGGTGTTTATCATGCGTTGGGTACCAGAATTATGCTCCATTCCCAAGGAATACATTCATCAACCGTTTGAGGTGCCCCCTTTGATTGAACTGATGTTGAACTTGGATCGCGGAGGCTACCCACAGCCGATTGTTGATGTGGAACAGACATCCAAACAGGCAAAAGAACGGGTGTTCGCCATCAAACAATCACTGGAAGCCAAAGTTTTGTCTCAACAGGTATTTCAACGGCATGGTTCAAGACGAAAAAGACACTCGAAACTTGAAGGTTGAGTGAATTTGACCCTGGTGACATCTAAAAAACATGTTTTTAGGTGACTAAAACCAAAGGGTTGACGTGTAAATAGCTTCGGTGGGGTCAAAGGTGTAGAACAATTGCTTTGCACCAAATTACACATGACACAAGACTGTGACAATTGTTGACAGATCGTTTGGTATGAGGTCGTAAGTCTCGATACTTGTATAATAATTATAAAAAAACTTTTACAAATCCATAGGAAATTGGATTGGGTGTGCTATTCTAAGAGTGGTCACAAAGAATACTGTATGATTGTTGTCAAACAGTTGTCTTGTGATTCACTTCAATCTTTCAACATAAATTTAATAAGGAGTAAACAACATGCGTTTACAAAAAATGATGGCTGTAGCATTGCTTGGCTCTTTGGCAAGCACATCTGCTTTCGCACAAAACAACAACACTGGTGAAATCGTCATCCAAGGTGTGGTTCCTGGTTCTTGGGAATTGACCGTATACGATATCAACTCTGGATACGACTTTGACTTGAGCGCTGCCGCAATCGGTGACACTGCACGTGTGGGTACCATCCACGTATTCACCAACGACACTGACCCATCTGGTCTTGGTACTGGTGCTGGTGCACAATTGTTCATCGAGTCTGCCAATGCGGGTCGTATGATCAACAACCCATCAATTCCTGGCATCGCTGCTGACAATCAACAATACACGTTCGACTTGGTTGAAAACGTATTGACCGACTCAACTGGTATCACTGTAAACGCTACGTCTACATTGGATCCGTCTGCTGCCAACACTCATGACTTGGTTGTTCCAGCTCTTGTAGACTTCGACTCTGCTGGTGGTGGTGCAACATTGGCTGAGATCACCTATGATGTAGAAGTCACATTGGCTGGTGCATTGCCACAAGCGTCTGGTGTTTATACTGACACCATCACATTTACCATTATGGATGACAACTAAGATTGAACATCTAGTTTAAATGGCAAATGCCTCTATACTGATGATGGTGTATACTGTCATCAGTATATTTGTTTTTTTGATATGGAATACGACGACCCGCTTGGAGCATTCTCATGAATATGTTCATTTTTCTCTTTACAATGCTGTTTACCCAAAGCAGTTGGGCTTTCAAACTGAATCTGCTTGAATCCACTCTGGAACTCAATAAGAGCAAAGCCACAACCGCCACAATCATCAACGATAGCACTGGTATGATCGCGATTGAAGCCACTGCTCGCGTACGCGTCTATGATGAAAATGGAGAGGAAAATTTTGACACGATCGCCGAAGACCTGATCATCATTCCAAGCCAAATGATCATCAAACCAAATGAAGAACAGGTACTCAGTGTTCGATGGATGGGTGCACCGAATATTCCAAATGAAAAAGCCTATCGCCTGTTGATTGAATACGTCTCCATTTCAGACGACCAACTCAAAGGAAAAGAAGCCGAAGAACAACAAGCGGGTATCAACATTGAATATCGCATCGCCAAGTCTTTCTATGTCGCACCCAAAGGCGCCAAGCCCAACGTTGCATTGCAGGGCATGTACAAAATCAATGTCAATGGCACCAACAAA
>CAKZLX010000262.1 GCA_937127265.1 uncultured Pseudomonadota bacterium | reverse complement strand
CAACCAATCGAGGAAATTGCAGTAAGGTATCGAAGTATCCAGGATTATAGGACATGACGGAACAGGGGTTCGACTCCCATCGTCTGCCGCCATTTTTATTCTCCAAACGACAACATAGGACTGTGTAGTCACGTAAGTGTGGAATCTCCGTTGGTCGACACACCAATCGGTCGATGCGTCTTATTCAAAACTGGTGTTACACATCAAGATACCGTAGGGACCCGCAGAAAACAAAAGGTTCAAGTCCATTTTAAAGCCTTGGGAATAGACTTTGGCACTGCTGAAAAACTCTGAGTTTTCTCCGGTACAGGTGACACCCCATTCGGTTTCGGCTGTGTCATGGGCTTCGGTGATCGAACATTCCCAAGTGAGGGTTGCGGTGGTATTCAGTACTTCGATTTCCGAGACCTGACCGGTACTCTTGACGTCGATCATTGGAATCCCGTGATAAGGATTGAAGCCATCATCACAGGTGTAGGTGCCGGTATAGACACCAGCCTCAAACCACAGTGGATCTTGGCTCCCTGTGTCTGTTTGTGTATCCTCTGTGTCTTCGGTATCTTGTGTATCTTCAGTATCTGTGTCGGTAGTGGTGTCTGTTTCTTCCGTATTGTCTGTCTCTACACCAGTGTCATTTGTAGCAGTATCTTCTGTCACCGCGGTGTCTTCGATACCGGTGTCGGTGTTGTCTGTTGTCTCTTTGTCACCGCAAGCCAGTAATAAACCAAGAATAACCATTACACTCTCCAATTTTAAATATCATCGAACATTAAGATAGCCAGTTTATCATGATGTTGCATTGTCGATTTTAGAGATTCCAAGATGTAATCACGATAGGGAATCTCGTAGAGGAATAATGCCTATTTTGTAATATGTTCCGCAATATACTAGGTTAAACAACTGAAATGATAACCAAGACTGGTAATTGTGCTATAATTTTGCAGAGAAAAGTCAGTGTAAAGGTTGGTTGTCAGATCACGAGGTATAGTTTTTATGTTTGCGTTGTCCACTTTGTTGTTCACGTTATTTTCGTGTAGCGGAGAGGAAAAGGAATTTATTAATCCCTATGCGGGTACCGAAGAGTCTAATGAGTTTGCCTACAACCCAAGGGTGCATCGCTTGACCCATACCCAGTGGGCATCGTCTGTGGAGGCTTTGACAGGGTTGGATGTTTCTGAAATGGCAACCGATTTTCAAAGTACCACTCTGTCCAATGGATTTTCAAACAATGGTGAGATTTTGTCGGTAGATACGGTCTTGTTTCAAGACTATCAACGTGCTGCGGAAATTATCGCCACCCAAGTGGTCTCCAATGTAGATACCTATGCCACAGTTGTACCAGAAGATCCCCGAGAAGGTGGATATGCGATTGCCTATGAATTGCTGGTTGAAGCCGAATCCTCTGCCGCGGTTGGCAGCAGTGGGACGGCATCTGGAGAACGATACAACCTCTTTGCCAATGGAACACTGTCGATTGAGGTTGATTTGCCCAGTGGGGGTCTTTACACAATTGGGACTTTGGTGTCGGGGACGATTTGTACAGATGGATTGGGTGCTGGGGTGGAGATACGTGTTGATGGACAACCCCTAACCGAAGCTTACGTGACCGAACCAGAAGAGGTCTCCGTAGAAGCCGACATCGCTGCTGGCGCACACATTATTTCGATTGCCTTCACCAATGATTGCCAAGACCCCAACAATGGATACGATCGCAATTTGTTTATCGATTGGATTGAGGTGGTCGGGGGAATTGATTTGGGCGCAACCACCCAAACCGTTGCCAGTATGGAAAGTTGGGTTGATCGTGTGGTGATGACAGCTTTTCGTCGTCCCTTATCTGAAGAAGAGTTAGAACAGTGGACCACTATTTTTGCACAAGGTGGGTCGGTCATGCAAACAGGAGACGACATTGCCGATGGTGTGCAAATGGTTCTGACCGCACTGTTGCAATCTCCAAAGTTTCTCTATCGCTTGGAACGTACCAAACCACAAAATCGCTTAGGTCCCTACGAACTGGCCAGTAAACTGTCCTTTCAACTTTGTGATGCACCTCCAGATCAACCGATGTGGGATGATTTGGAACGGGGGAGATTCTTCCAAAACTATCGTGAACATGCCGAACGATTGTTGTATTCAGAGTGTGGGCAACAGACGATGTTGAAGTTTCACCAAGAACTGTTGCACTGGAACGGCTATGCCAACATTGATCAACCTGATGCCGACTGGGATGCGTCTTTAAACGACTTGTTTATCGAAGAGATTAGTCGTTTTGTATCTTGGCACCTGTTTACAGAAAATGGCAGTTTGAGGGAGATGTTGACCGCCAATTACACGATTGCCAACCAACGACTCGCCTCTCTGTATGGTGTGGAAGGGGTGTCAGAAGAGTTTGAGCGGATTGAACTGGATCCCTCCGAGCGTTCAGGTATCCTCACTTTGTTAGGACCTTTGGCAGCCAAATCCGATTTGGGACAAAGCTCACCCATCCATCGAGGTTTGTTCATCAACGATACAATTTTATGTCAAACCCTGCCACATCCACCCGATGTGATTCCTAATTTGCCAGAGCAAGATGGAACCCTGACCAACCGAGAGCGAGTGGAAGCCCACACTGGTGAGGGAACTTGTGGTGAGGGATGTCATTCCTCCATCATTAATCCACCTGGTTTTGCCATGGAAAACTATGATGAACTGGGTCGTTTTCGAACCGAAGACAACGGAAAACCA
>CAKZLX010000261.1 GCA_937127265.1 uncultured Pseudomonadota bacterium | reverse complement strand
CTTTCCGAAATGGCCATCATTTATCGTACCAATGCTTCGGCTTTGATCTTTGAAAAGGCAATCCGCGAACACCAATTCAACTATGAGATGATCGGTTCATTTAAGTTCTATGAACGACAAGAAGTCAAAGATGTCTTGGCTTATATCAAGTTGTTGCTCAACCCATACGACGAGGTCTCGTTTCAACGAGCAATTACCACACCAAAACGTGGAATTGGTCCCAAGTCACTCCTACAAATCTTTGAACAAGCCAGAACCAACGACCAATCCTATATTCTTGCTGCTTATGAATGGGGAAATGGTGGTCGCGGTAAAGCCCGTACTCAAGCGATTCAGTTTGCCCAAACGATGTCCGATATGCATGCTTTGGCACAAGACGCAGAGCCCCGTGTGTTGATGGACTCTTTGTTGGAGGAGGTTGGTTATACCGACTACATGCAAAACCAAATCACTTTGCTGAACAATGACCTAGAAGCATTGAATGCCAAAGGACGTGCCTTTGCCAAATTGGATGATGGTCGTCGTGTTACCCGAGCTTCCATTCAAGAAGACTTAGACAAGTTGCGATACCGTTGGGATAACATTCAACAAGTGATTACGGAAATGCAAAACTATTATCTAGAGCATCAAGATAGTGAGAGTACCTTGTCATTTGAAGATTGGTTGTATGGGTATTTGGATTATGTCGCCTTAAATGCGGCCGCTGATAAAGAAGATGGTCGCGAGCGTGATGCAATTACCATGCTCACGGCGCACCTCTGTAAAGGGCTTGAGTTTCCCATCGTCTTTGTCACTGGGCTTTGGGAAGGAAACTTTCCACATTTCCGTTCCTTACAAGAAATACGTGGTATTGAGGAAGAGCGTAGGTTGGCTTACGTTGCGATGACCCGTGCCAAAGAACGATTGATTTTATCACGTCCTGGAAAAGTGCCAAGTGGTCAAGATGGTTTTGTGAGTGCGGAAATATCTACCTTTTGGGAGGAGATTCCGGAGGAACTGTTTGCGTCATTTCATGAAAAACCAGCCTTTCCATGGTCGAAAGGTCGATCTCGTTTTGAACAAGAGGATGACTTTGTCAACCAAACAGTTCAGAGAGGTTTTACATCTGCCAGAGCAAAACAAAAAAAACAACAAATGACCAATGTCAATATGGATTGGACCGAAGATACTGAATATACGACTCGAGAAATTAATTCAGTGGACGATTTGAGAGAAGGCGTAGAGGTACTTCATCCAACCTTAGGCTTGGGAAAAATTGACAAACGGCTTCGCCGTCCAAATGGGGTAGAATTATCAATTGTATTTGGTAATGGTGACAAAACGGTTCGTTTTCGGCCTCAACATTTATCCCAGTTGACCGATATCGTTATACGATGAGTGTAGTTTTTTGGCTAATTGCTGTCGTATCTGCCGTTCAAGCAACCTCTCTGTATGATGCTTCTGAGGGGCGTGTTGGGTATGGTTTTCCCGAGATAGCACTATCGCCATCTTGCTTCGAGTTAGCAGATGCATCTGTAGACACGCAGGTATCTTCACCTAAAAAAGCAGATTCTTCAGTGAGAATAGAAGCGGGTGAGCGTACGGGAACAAAGAGTATGGACTCTGGATGGCGCTCCTGTGCCCACGCTATGAATGAACTTTTGTCTTCGGAACTTTCTCCTAAACCTGTTTTACGTCAACAAAGAATGTATGTTGTCACAGCGTTTCTGCGTGCTGGGGACATCGATAGTGCTTTTCAAACATTTGAGCCTTTATTACAGTTTCTACAATCAAACACCAACGGTGAAAGTCATCTCCAGCATACTAGTGAGCAAGCTTGGACGGATGAGCATTGGAGCATTGTGATACTTGAAGCATGGTTGTTATCGAGAGTGGGATTGGATCAAGAAAGTTTGTCATTGGTAAAGCATGTACCATCTACCACACTTGATGCTGGTGGCAAGTATATTGTTGAAACAAACATACGCCACCGCCGATATCAATTTCGCCAACGCAATCGGATTTGGAAGGAGGGACTATCATCATCTTCGATAAAGGCTTGGAACTG
>CAKZLX010000260.1 GCA_937127265.1 uncultured Pseudomonadota bacterium | reverse complement strand
GATCAGAGTCCCATTCAAATTCCATCGTTCGGCTTGTAACCTGAGTGTTTTCGACGTCGAACCATTTCGCTCAATCTGCATACTCTCTATCTGCTGGCTATCCACCGAGAGAAAATCCAATACCTGTCGTTGACGTATTTTATCCAGTTCAAAAGACAGTTCTTCCAGAAATCCATTGCGCGTGGTCACCCGCTCTGTTTCCCCACGCATTTGGACGATCGATTGTCCCTCTGCAACCACTTTACCGACCAACATTTCAAAATCAACGCCAGTTCCTTTGGCCACAATCTTAGCGCGTGGCCTATCCAGACCAGCCTCAGCATCCGATAGTTCAAGTACGCCTTGATAGTCCAAGGCTTTCAGTGCCAACAAACGACCCAACAAGCGACGCACAAATTCTTTGGAAAGGACGATCGGCTCCTGTCCAAGTACACTCCCTGTCCATTGTACATACCCACTCTCATAAGATGTTTTACGCATCGTCCAAACCATCGATTGTTCCCGCACCTCTAGATTGGATAGTTCGGTAGCCAAAATAGGATAGACCGTGATTGTCAACTCACCAACACTCTCCAAATCAAACCGTAAGAAATGCTCTGCTCGAAAGTCAGCCAACTCCGACTCAAAGAAATCCACCGACGCCTTGGCCACTGTAACCACACTATTTTGATGAGGACCATCGAGAGGCATCATGTAATAACTGACCCCCGTTGGATTTGGATCGCCCACTTTCAAAGAGAGCGTGGAACCATCTCGTAGCTTCAAGTCGACTTGGGTGGCATCCTCTCCCAATCCATAGACCGACAAATCCTGTGGGTTTGGGTCTACAATCGACCGAGCGTGTAGATCGTGCAACTGGTGTTTACTGCGATTCACCATCGTAGTGGAGGCTTGGTTATCCGCCTGCTTGAGTGTCCAGACGCCATCTTGTTCCACCAAATGAATCTCTTGATCCACTTGAGAAATGATCACTTCTTGCAAATCCTGTTTCTCAAACTGAAAAATGGGGTCTTCAAGTGTAACCGGCAAGGCTTTGGATTGCGTCCAAAAATACCACCCACCCAGTCCAGCAAAAACAACTCCCAACAACCATTTAGGCATACTATCTCCGTTTACGCCAAGCCAAGACGCCTAAAAACGCAAAGAACATTGGCAAAGGAATGATTGCCCAACGCAACCGATCCAACTGGGGCTGGGTAATCAACAAGCGATTGGGTTTTCGATATTTGGTAATGGCAACCGCTTCCTTTTCAAACATCCAATTGAGCAAAGACTCTGCGAAGTGTGCATTCCCAGCACTTTCCGCAAACATACCGTTGCTTAACCAATCCGCATCTCCCATCAAGAGCACTTTGGCATTGGTGACATTCTGTTTTAAAACCGCACTGGATGGATTGACTTGAATCCCAACCACCAAACCGGCAGAACCTTTCCAATCCGTTGTCTCCTCAAAACTGGGTACATCTTCTAGCGAATCGATCGCATCACGTTCCAACCATCCAGCCCCACTCAACCCTGCGAACGGGATTTGATTAAGACCACTTTGGGCACTTGCACCTAAGGAAAAGGCATTGGTACGGGTCATCACCACAGATTGTGTACTATCAAACTCAGTCAAAACAGCTTCGGTATTTTGCAGATTCAATATCGGTCGGTCCCAATATCCAGACTGGGTACGGGGTTCCACTACCACCCCATCCAAGGCTTCCACTTGTAATGGCGCGAATAGAGTACGATAATCAAAAGGTGAAGCAAACCATACCCTTCCACCACCAGTGATGTACTTCAATAGCCGTTGTTGAACATCGACAGGTAAAATCGATGTGGGCTCCATCACCATCACCAGACTAGCATCCTCAGGTACGGCATCGCGCTGGAGAAGATTCAAGTTTCGAATGGCGGCACCTTGGTTCTCAACCAGCGCATGAAATTGACTGAGTCCAGCACTACCTCCATCAAACAACGAGCGCTCACCGTTGGCATTGAGGGTGTAGACCATATGCTTGGTGGGGTACAGGATGTCCCGTATGCGTTGTTGCAAAACATCTTCACCCACAAAATGAACTTCTTGACGACCCATATTTTGGACAAACAAATTGCGATCCAGAATGCTTTCTCTCACTTCTCCGATGCGCAAGACCACCGTACCATATTGCTTGACCTCCAAGGCTTGTGCCAAGTTTCGGTCCCGATCCAAATCCGCAAACCGCCAAGAGACCGAACTGGAGGTTCGAGCCAGTTGCTGTAATAAATCCTCCAAGTACTGATCGCGCATCAGGGCATCTTTTCTGGATGGTTGCGCTCGGAAGGCAATGATTTCCAACTGTTGTTCTCGTTGCGAAAGTTCCGACAACAATTGTTGCATCGCCACCGAGACACCATATTCGGACTGGGCGGACAGGTCGAATGACAGACGATGTTCTTTGGACAATTGCAAGCCGAACCACATCGTCCCTAACAAGAAGGGTATCGTCCAGAGAGTCTGTTGTTGGGTATTGTTCAGCGACATCGTTTCCACTCCAACATTTGGGTGGTCATCCACAAAAAGAACAAGGTACCCATCATAAACCAGCCTATATCAGTCAGATCCACAATGCCTTTGCTCAATGGTGCCAAGTGTTCAAGCAAAGAAATATCTTGTATCAAACTCGTCCACCAAGAAGCGTCCACTTGATGTACAAAAGCCTCTCCCACAAAGAAAGGCAACAAGAGCCCCACGGCCAACAGTCCGGCAGCCAATGGCTCTTTGGTCAAAGAAGAAGCAAACAAGGACACCGACAAGCAAAAGGATACCGATAATACCTGTCCAATCAAAGCCGATACAACTGCCCCTCCGTCAACATTCCCCAACAATCCCAAGACCAGTGCACAGAGCATCGAACAAAGAAAAACACCACTACTGAGTACCATCCCCGTCAGATACTTACCACCAACATACGACCACAGTGGCGTAGGAAAGGTCAACAACATTTCTAGGGTACCTTGCTTTTCTTCTTCGGCAAACATCCCCATTGAAATCAAGGGCAACAAAACTACGTTCACCACAGCCAAATTGGTGGTAAGGATACGCAGGTTTGGCTCTGGCGACACCGATAGTCCAACATAAAACAATCCGCCCACCAACAGAGCAGACACCACCCAAAAGACATAGAGCAAGGGAGAAGCCAAGGCAACCCGTACATCTTTGCGACAGACTGTCCACACACCGTTCATCGCTCTACCCCAACAATGTGAAGAAAAATATCTTCCAAAGAAGGTTGTTTCCATTGATAACCAAGAATGGCGATCTCCTGCTGGGCAAACCATGCCCGTAAATCTTCTTGGGATGCAACGGGTAATTTCACTTGCAATACACACCAGCCTTTCTCAATATTTTGCCGTTCCTCCACACGTTCAACAAAAGACAACTGGGAGATCTCCAACAACGAGTCCGCAGACCAATCTTGACTAGCGACCGATATTTCCAAAAAGGTACCGCCAAATTGACTCGCCAAGTCAGCCAAACAACCGTGCGCTCCCACCAAACCATTGTGTAAAATGATATTGTAATCACACAATTTTTCTGCTTCTCCCAACAAATGGGTCGATAAAAGCACCGTTCGGTCCTCAGCCAGTCCTTTCAACACCGAACGAATTTCCACCAGTTGAGAAGGGTCCAACCCAGAAGCCGGTTCATCCAAAATGATCACCTTCGGATCGTGAACCAAGGCCTGTGCCAAGCCAAGACGTTGCCGATAGCCTTTGGACAATTTGCTGATGTGCAGGTCTTCCTTACCCAACAAGCCCACTTGTTCAAGTACTGTACCGATACGCTGATGTAAGTTGGACACTTGTCGCAAACCACCGACAAACTCCAAATACTGACCGATGGTTAACTGTGGATAGAGAGGCGGCTGTTCCGGTAAATAGCCAATATCAGACCGAATATCCTGTGGATTGGCAATCACATCCACACCGCAAATATGCACCCTTCCACTGGTTGGCTGTAAGGCGGTGGTCAAAATACGCATGGTGGTGGTTTTACCAGCCCCATTTACCCCTAAAAATCCCACCAAACCATTCGCGGGCACCTCAAAGGAAACCCCTTGCAAAACAGGCACATCTCCGTATTGTTTGGTGAGTTTGTCAACAACAATCACACGATACCCCAGTTGAAGAAATGGTCAAAATGGTGTAGATACTCTATTGAACACGGATGATTTATGCAACCCTTGACCGGCTGGCTTTTACTTTTCTTCTTACCAGTACAGGCAGAACCTGCCACCTCGATATTTGGCTTTGATGAGATTGTAGTGGTCGTTGAAGAAATCATCATCACCAAAAGCGATATGACCATTGACCAAGCCCTCGAGCAACGATTACCGATACACTCCAGTGTACTGCAATCCGTACGGGAAAACAGCACCCTAGAAGGCTTGATTCAACTGGAAGCCATCAAAGATTTGGCTGGAGACAGCAGTTTGTACCAAGCCAAAAGCGAAGATGTTCAACAACGGTACAACCAGTTCCGTGCCCAGTGGACTTCCGAAGCCGAATTTCAATCGTTTCTACAAACAAACGGCATCACCACCGAACGGATACAAACCAAGATTCAGAAGCAGATTGTGGCTGAACAGTACGTCAGTCGAAACCTAGGGATTCCCAATCAAGCCTCCACCTTGGATGAGGACAAGTATTACAACTGGTTATTGCAAACCAAAGAACAGTATGCGATTCGCTATGTGGGGAATTAGGTGGTTTGATTGTCGTTTGTGACACCTAAACATTTGCCAGATCTATAACCTTACCGTTCAAACAACATCCGAAAGGTAAAGTTTTGGGTCAAGCCCTCGGTAAAAGAAAACCGTTTGATTTTGGTTTTCATACAACTTTCAATATCCGCATTTGGAGAACGCATGGCTTTAATCTTGATCCCAGAAGCGGAACCATTAGCGACACGAAAGCTGACTTCCCACTTTCCAGAAACAGTCGGATCTGTTTTGAGAGCTTTGGTGTGACAATATGTCATGGACCGTTTGAGTTTTGAGACATCTCGTTCTAGGGCTTCAGATTTATCTCCTGAATTTACACGTGTTGTGGATGGACCACTCATGGAAGGGGGTAAAGCCGTTTGAAAGGTATTGACCCCACTGATTTCCACGGGTTCCTTTCTTGTTGTCGTCGATTTCTGACTTGACTTCCGCACTTTTTTAGTCTTCGGTGCTTCTTCTGGTTCCGGTTGTGCAATCGTTCCCATGTCCACGGTAGGAACGAAACGATCTGGATTGGCATCTGTGTTTTCAGTGACCACTGGTTCATCTGAAGGAAGAATAAACACTGCCGCCAACACAATGATGATGCCAGCGAAGCCAATCGGTTTCCAATCAAACGATTTTTCTTTCTTGGATGACAATGGTTGAGGGTCCGGCTTTCGCGATCGACCCTCTGCTTGGGGAGAGATACTCAATGGATTGGCGTGATTATCGATATTGTGGGCACCCTGTTCGTTATCCAGATTGGACAATCCATCCAAGTCATCGTCATTACCGTCAAAACTGTCCTCTTCTGGTTCTACCACTGAACTGGAAGTCAGACTTGGGCTTTCACCTTTTGCGTTCAAAACATGCCCATTGTCTTTTCCGGCCACATTGGCAACAGATATTTCTGGAACCTCAGCAAATGGCGTATGTTCTGACTTTGAACCCGTATCTTCTTCGAAGCCTGCACTCATTTCTGGTATAGGGCTGTTCAGGGCAACTGTTGGCTCATCGTCAAAATCAAAATCATCGTCAATCGAATTCGATTCTTCAACCGCTCCTACAGCACCCACAGTCTGTTGAAGGGGCTCGGTGCGTTCTAAGATTTCGGTTGCTTCATCGTCAAAGTTCAAGTCACCAACCAGTACATCATCTAAATCCACCTCATCGGTATACAAGTCTTCGTCTAGTTCATCCAAAGAAACCGATGTATCTGAGGCTTGTGATACAACCTTTGATTTTGGTGCAGTATCCTCGTCGCCAATAATCTGTCGCAACTGTTCACGGGTAAACATACCTGTTGGATCAAACTCATCATTATCACTGAGTCCGACATCAACAAAACGGAAACAATTTGGGCATTCACCACCATATTGTTCTATCTCAATAGGAATTGCATCATTACAATGTGGACAGTTTGACATACGGTACTCAAAAGTTTAGGCAATAATATCGATACTGACAACCTAAACGAGAATGGGCTTTTGTGCAATTAATTCAATTGAAATTGACACCGTTCAAACATACAGTACAATAACGTATTACATTCTTTGCATACAGACAGGTTTGCATTACACGATTAGGAACATTAAAAGGTACTGCAACCATTCAAGTATACTTTTCACCAACAGAAATTGGAGAGAACTCATGGGTTCAACACTAGACTTTCTCGGCGCAACCATTGCTGATGCCCTTAGCCCTAAATTTCGGCGCCCAGTTGAAGATATCATCTATGAGACCATTGATCGCAAACAAATCCCCACACGCACAGATTTTACAGAGTTACGCAACACCTTAAACTCATTGCGTTCACAATCAACAGGTGCACAGAAAGGGATTGAAAAAATCAAAACTGGACTCGATGATATCGAAGAAAGCATCCATGATTTAACCACTCGTCTGAGCGATGTTGAAGGTCTTATCCAAACCCTTCGTTCGGAAAACATCGCCCTCAAAGAGCAATTGACCAACACAACGACTCAGCCTTCAACAGAACATGCCCAAGCAAATTCGAATCAAGAAGCACTGCAAGAACAGTTAAAAAGTTTGCTAACCCGTGTGCAAGCACTTGAAGCGAAGCCTGTCACCAAGTCGACAACAAAAGCATCCGAAACAAATTCAGTGTGTAGAGAAGCAAGTTGCACCAAAAATGTACGGGCAGGTGGCTTTTGCTCTAGTCACTACAACAAGTGGCGACGTGGTACCTTGAGTGGCTTCGTATCATATGATTCGACTGTCAGTGTCAGTGACCAAACCATTACAGTAGACGCCTCTTTGAAAGGACTACCTTATACCGTTACCGATGGAAAACTATTCGTCGACGGTCAAGAAGTTACACTCGACTAAACATCTAGGCCGTTACGCATCATACACATCAATTGCGATGTCATCATCCTACATTCTCCGTATCGGTGTCATCAACCTAGTTCATGAAAACAGCCGTATGGTCTCTGTATCGGTTGTAAAAACAGATCAAGATCTCTATCACAGCGGCGATCGCAAACCAAAAGCGGTATCCAACATCACAATGCCAATGTTACAACAGGCGTGAAACAAAGCACCTGACAACACTCCGTTGCTACGTTCTCGCGCCCAAGCAAAGAGCATCCCCGGAAAGAATGTGGCAAAATGCCACCACTGAAACTGTACAATAGAATGACCAAAAGCAAAAAATAGATTGGCGTAGACGGCTCCCATTCCCATCTTAGCTCCCCACACCTTCCACTTTCGAGGATAGAGTTCATTGAGACGAGTTTGAAAATATCCCCTATAAAAAAACTCTTCCGGTAACGCCACATAGAAGATTTGGTACAGAATCGTCAACAGCAATTCTTCAGGCAGCCGACCGATATAGGCTTTGTTGGCAATGCCCCAAATAATTTCTAAGCCATGAGTATAGTACCAATAATACAAGGGAATAAACCACGACCACACTCCGACATTGAGAACCAATGCCAATCGCGTCGCACGCCACCATGCTTGCCAATCTGAAAAGTTGGGTACAAACAATCGATAGGCATAAGAATCTTCTTTACGCCAATTACAGACCCACACCGGCGCATAAATAAACAACAGTGGAACCACACCCAGTACAATCTCGTGTATTCCCAGTCCCTTGTGTGCAAAGACCATACCCCGAATGGCCAACAACACAACCAACCACAAGACAACCAATTCAATCCAAACCTGTTTTCGGATTTTACTGTCGTGAATCGTTACGGTGTTGCCTTTGGTTTCGCCCCACTGCCCTTCTGATACCCCATCAGATCCAATGTCACCCATCGAAACCCCACTTTTTTTGCTTCATCGACAATCGTTTGTCGGATATTTGGATCCAACACCAGTTGCATTTCTGCAAGCCCCAATTCAATGCGGGCCATCGCGTCCTCATCGATTTGATGCCAACGTGCTCGAAACTGTAAACACCCCACATTGCGCAAGACGGTTTCCAATCGTTGCACTTGCACGATGCGATCCAAAGTCACTCTAGTACCCACTGCAAACCGAGAACCCAAACAAGCAAACGACGGCTTATTCCAAATGTGAATCCCACGTTGTTTGGCGAGTGCACGCACCATGTCTTTGTCAAACTTGGCTTCCACCAATGGATGACGGACTTGATTTTCAGAGGCCGCCTGGAGTCCTGGACGATGATCGCCTAAGTCATCGACAATAGTACCATCCAACACCCATTGAATACCGATTTGTTGCGCCCGTTGGGTCGCCAATTGAAACAATTCTGACTTGCAAAAGTAGCATCGGTTGCCCTCATTTCGAGCATACCCCTCTTCTTCTAGTTCATGGGTTTCAATGAGTAGATGTTCAATCTCTCGTTCTTTGGTAAACTGCACGGCGATTTCTTGTTCTTCAGGAGGAAAGGTCGGAGAGATTGCAGTCATCGCAATGGCCTTATCACCCAATACCTCTCTGGCGACATCCAAAACCAGTGCCGAATCTACACCACCAGAGAATGCGACCATGACCTGTCCCATGGCTTGAATAATCTGTCGTAAACGACCCAAGGCATCTTCCAACAGAGACATTTCTGATGGAGAAGATTCAGAATTTACATCGGCAATCGGAAAGGCTATATTCATAAGGATACAAGTCTATAAGAATGGACAACAATAGTTCTGTTCTTTAACACAATTGCCTTCATCTCTCCACCTAGAGGTTTGCTTTGCTTTCACTCAGTCTATTTTTTCCTATACTAAACAACGCTATTCTTGTGGAAGATTCGAATGATAATCTTGGAGCCACCGACATTGTTGGCTCAGTAGAGATCGAGTTTGTCAATGGACAGATGCAATTTACCGTTCCCATGGCAGAAGTTTGTGTGGAATGTACCACCGAATGGCGGATTGGATTTCGCTCCCTGTCTAGTGAAAACAATGTTCCTGAATTGGTCTTGTCACACACACTCACTGAAGTCTGGTGGGATGAAAACCTCAATTGGCAATACCCAGTACACAGTTCTACACCAACCGGTATCGGCGACCAATCTTGGGTAACCTTCATGGAGACCGGTGTACGCTATGACATCCCCCTCACGGATTTACCAAAGCGTTTGTGGTTTGGATTTGATATTGCTGTTTATACTTTTGACGATGACAACAATGATTGGTTGGGCGAAGGGTGGAGTGATGACCTTCTGTTAGATGAAGATGGTGATCTACTCAATTCCTTGGAAGAGGCTCACCTTGGTACCGATGCAAACGATGCTGACAGTGATGACGATGGTCTGTATGATGGACTGGAATTTTTAGCAGGCACAGACCCCACCCTTTGCGATACGGATGGAGATGGACTTTCCGATGGACTGGAGAATGGTATCACCACTCGAACCACTGATACCAGAACGGATACGGAATGCTTTGTTGGAGACCGTCAACCTTCCACCACCACCGACCCATTACTTTCCGACAGTGACGATGGAGGGCTCGATGATGGCCTTGAAGACCGCGACCAAGATGGACTAATTGGACCATGGGAAACAGATCCCACTGATCCTAGTGACGACTTAGATATAGACAACGACGGTATCCTCGATGCAATCGAAGAACGATGTCCTAATGGATACTCGGACGATGCCGATGGAGATGGAATTCTTGATACAATCGAAAGTTGGATCGATACCGATGAAGACGGCACACCAAACTTTTGTGATGAAGATGATGACAACGATGGTTTGAGTAGCCTCCTTGAAGGCTTTGATGATTGGGACAGCGACGGTATTCCCAATGCCTACGATACCGACAGCGACGACGATGGCATCCTTGATGCGGATGAATCAATCCATGACATCGATTGCGACGACAATCCCAGTTGGCTCGATGACAATCCAGACGATGGTCCCTGCGCAGATAGTGATCTGGATGGACTCAGCAATGCCGAGGAAGAAACTTGTGGTACAGATCCATTTATCGCCGATACAGATGGAGACGGCATCTTAGATGCTAATGATTGTCCCAATCAAGACCTCGAAGATTGGGAGCACCCTAACAAAGAATCCCAAGGTCCCCAATGGACAACTGGTTGTGGCAGTGCTTCTATATTGTGCCTTTTATTATTGGCAAGACGCCCTCGACAGCACCAGACTGATGCACAATCGTGAAAACAATCCTTGAACAGTTCAAACAAGGTATTGCCAAAAGGACATCTTTGGTTTGGACGGTTCTGTTTTTATTGGCCTTTACCGGTGTTGGCACTATCGCAGTACGTACAACCATCCTGACTACCCAACAACAAGACGAGTTGCAACGCCAAAACACCCAAGAAACCCTACAAAAGTTTGTCACAGTCTGGGAAGAAGGTGTAATTTCTCAAGTACAATTTTGGAATGCCAGTTTAGGTACCGTTGAGATTAGCGATGTTGAAGCCTTGGAACGCCAATGGAAAAAAAGTACACCCTGGCTAGAGTCTATCATTGTCTGGGAAAATGATTTCATTGCCTATCCATCCATTGCTTCATCCACCATAGAGGCAGACTGTTTGACATCTCCTATTTTATGGATGGATTGCAGTGAGGAATCTTTATCGGTACAAAACAAAGCCAGTTTATTGAAGGCACAGTACTGGATACAAAACAATGACTTTGAACGAGCTCAGTTCGAACTTCTCTCTGCACGACCAGCCTTACGTACCACTTTTCGAAATCTCGATCTCAATAAAGAAGCCCTCATTACCTTTATTGAACGTCGGTTTCTACTCTATCAAACAGAAACCTTAGGAGCGCCGTTGAGTGGTGGTCAAGCCTTACTCAAAGAAAGTATCCAACAAGCCCAAGAGTTACATCCCGAAATTGTTTCCGCCATTTTGGAACGACTGCCTGTCTTGGTCACGCCTGATGACCAAATCGGTGCCACAATAGACCGTCTAAAACGCAAGCAGACGCTTTGGAACCAAGTCGAAGAATACCTCACTCGAGATGTTGAAACAGAATTTGAACTGATTCCAATCATGGCTGATGATACCCCCTTATTGTTGGCTTTGTTTCATGAGTCTACAACACGAACCATCGCCATCTCCCTAGATGTTCCAACATTGATGGATACCTTAACCACCCAACGTACAGGATTCCAACCCATCATTACCGATTCCAACGGTTCAATCGTTCGTCCTTTGCAGTATCAGTGGCAAGCAAATACCACCATCATCCAAGTACCGGGGCCACAATTGTTTCCACAATTTAGGATTACCTTAGAAAATCCCCCTTCAGAATCGGTCTGGTCTCAATTAGTGCTCACCTTAGTTCCAATCGTTTTGTCTGGCTGTTTAGGATTGATCGCGATTTATGGTTCTTGGAAAGCAGATCAACAAAAAATTGAACTGATCCATAGACAACAAGCATTTATCGCCAGAGTCACCCATGAGTTGAAAACACCGTTGGCAGGAATCCGACTGATGACCGAAACCTTACAGTTGGATCAAACCGAACAAACCCAACCTTTTATCGAAAAAATATTGCAGGAGTCTACGCGTTTGGAGGAACGTATAGATGAGATACTCCAAGTCGCCAAAAATATTGAAATTAAAAAATTGGTACGCATGGACACGGAAATGTTGCTGATGGAACTCTATGATACATGGCTTCCACGTTTTCAAGAAGTCAGTGGAATCTTGCGCACAGAATATGACGCTGTGGAGATTATTGCTGATGAAATGCTGCTCAAAGATGCCATCCAGAACCTGCTTAGCAATGCCATCAAATATCGACACCCTAAACGAAAACTGCGATGTGTCCTTTCTATACGTGCCCAAGGCAAATGGTTAGAAATCAGTTTGATCGACAACGGCATTGGAGTTCCTTCGGCGGAACGGAAACGCATCTTTGAACGGTTTGTCCGGATTGAAGGCAATCACCGA
>CAKZLX010000259.1 GCA_937127265.1 uncultured Pseudomonadota bacterium | reverse complement strand
ACATCAAAGATCGAGGTGCGGTCATCAAGGTGGTCGGTGAATTGGGTGGTGTCTAGGTATTCAATCGAATGAATCGAGAGGGTTGGGATCACTGTTTCGATAAAACTAATCAAAATGTGAGGGTGTTCAGGATTGGCAAAAATGCGTTTGAATCCAAAGTCGGACATCAAGGAAATGTATTTGGGCATGTAATCTCGGGGGTAAGAATGTTTCCGAGAGACCACAGCAAACTTCGTACCAATCGATCTAGTGATATGTAAGTGATTGATTTGATTGTACTTTTGGAGTGTTGATGTTTTTCGTACCTATAAAAAACGCTATTTGCGACAATTCACCTGTCGAAGATAATTCATTGTCTTTGACGAAAATATCAATAGTTTCAAGTGTTTAGGCTTGAATTTTCTGATTGGTAAAACTGTGAAATTCGTCAATTTTCGACACTTTTCACCTATGGTTAAAAGGATATACTCAAAAGACCAGTTAATTCAGTAACTTAACTGTCTGCATGCCAAATCGGAAACCGTACCACAAAGGATGAACCTTCTCCCTCTGAAGATAATGTCTGGATTTCGGCATTGTGAGCCTTGATGATTCGTTCGACCATTGCTAATCCAATCCCGTCACCATCGGATTTGGTGCTGTAAAAGGGAATGAAGATGTTCTCTTTGAGTTCGTTGCTCATCCCACAACCGTTGTCTTCAATTCGGACTTCCAAAGCTGGTTGTCCTTGCAACGCACCAGTTTTACAACGACCGAGTTTGCTGGTGACCGTAATGGTTCCAGTGTTTTCGATGGCATCCAGTGCGTTTTGAAACAGGTGTTGCCAGACGTATTCCAATAAATGCGGGTCCAGTTCAATGCTGGGCAGGGTGTCCAGCAGCGACCACTTCCACTGAATATTTTTCTCTCCAACCTTGATACTGTTGGCTATGTTTTGCAACTGGACATTGAGTTCTACACGGTCTAGGACTGGTACCACTGGGCTTGCATAGATCGTAAACTCTTGTAGCCAACGGTGCAATTTGTCCAACTCGGCTTGTGCAGCTTCGGCGTAGATGGGAATTTCATCGGGTAAGGCATCTTCTCTGATCGCTTGGATGGAGAGTTGTAAACTTTCTACGGGGCGGGTTAGTTCCTGTGCCAGTCCTGCTGACATGGTTCCTAGTGTATGCAGACGATGAGACTCTTTGATACCCTGAATTGCCTCGATGGTTCCCATCAACATCGACACCCGTTGGGTCAACTGTTGCAAGGCATCCAGTTCAGAATGAGAAAAACCACCACTGTGTACATCCAGTTTGAGGTTCAACCAGCCAACCACCACGCCATCCGACCACAGTGGAAAACAAATGTCGGCGTGCATCTCGGTGAGCAAGGCGAGGACATCTTCGGTGGGTACCCGAAAGCGTTTTGGAGTAGAGTTTTGGGTGCGGTGCAACTGCTTGCCATAGCGAAAGACTTGCAGTAAGGGGGCTGCTTGTACTGAAGATATTGGATTGCCTTGTCCCAAGTGTCCGGTGCACTCAAAAACCAAAATGTTGGGGTTCCATCGGTATACCGAGACCATTTGGGTACGCCCAGCGTCATGGATGTGGTACATCAAACTTTTTTCGACACTGTCGATATCTAGGTTGTGGTGCAGTACACGCTCCAATTCTCGTAAACTATCTTGGAAGTCAGAACCTTGTCGATTGAGCAGGTTGGTGCTTAAACGTCCGATAGTTTGACGAATATCGCTGGAAAAGGTGACAAATAACAAGGCGATCAGCCAGATTTGAAAACCAGTATGGGAAGAGCGATCGCCATCGAGCATCAAAGTCAGACTGATCAACATCGTGAGCAACAGCGCCATCAAGCCTTGGGTGAGCAAACGGGAAAACAGTTCTTGCAAAGAGATCAGACGGGTCAGTTTCACATTTAAATGCAACACATACAAAGAGAGCATCGCCAGTGGTGCACCAAAAGGAGGTAGGGCACCTTGTAAGAAGGCAATTTTTTCACGGTGGGTAATGTCTGCCAAGTCCAGATCGGGCATCAACAAACGCATCCACCCCTCAATTAACAAGGCCACAATCGTCGCGATCATCAAGCCGAACAGTTGTTGAAAGCGTATTTTGCGATGGGGCTCCCACTCTCGGGCCCTCAAATTCCACAACCAGTATAGTCCAAATGTACAACTGCCGAAAAACCAGACAGAAATCAGATACTCTGGTGCACCAATGGTGGGGGCTTGGTAGGCCGTTTGTGATTTTAACACCACATAGGCCACCCCAACTGCCAAACCCAAACCCCACAAAAAGTGATCGGCTTTGTGTTCTTTGATTTCCAACCAACGTACCAAGAATCCCAAGAGTGCGGCTGGTAAAAGGGCTGCCGTAATCGGGTAAATTGAACCAAAGATACCCATGGTAAGCAGGTGTAATCCAAAAGACCCAAATCCAACGGCTGCTAAGGCACACAAAATCACAAAGGAACCAGTGGCCGTATAACGGCGAAACGACCGTCCGTTTTGAATGGCTAAAATCAAGGCCCCCAGTGCCACCAGTAGATAAATGATGGTGTTCATACATTACCACTCAACAAAAACAGACTCCACATGCTTTGTCTATAACAGGTCACATCCGTACAGACCTTGTAGATAGGGGTGTTTTGGCGCTTATTTTTGCTTCTTTTATATTGGCATGAAGTTTGCATAAACCCTTGTAACCATTCTATATTCCCTTTGGTTTCAATAAATCATCGTATTTGTATCAAAGTGGAGTATACTCAACGCAACATTATATTGGTATCTACCAAGGAGTATGTATGACAACATTCCGACCCTCTCTCTTTCCAATCGGACTCAGTGCCTTGTTGATGGCTTGTTCTGATTACGCCATGAAAACCGCATCTGAAGAATCTGATGGCGCTTATGGCTACGCTTATGGTGACACTGGCTATTACTCGGCTCCTGAAGACAACACATCTGGTGCTGATTCTGACTATGATGACGGTCTTGGTTCAGAAGCCGAAAGTGACTTCATGTCCTTGCGTCCTGCCACCACCAATGCTTATGTGTTCGTCGCCAATCCCGATCGCAACACTGTGACTCGTATTTCGGTTCCCAGTCTTGCCGTACTCACAGCCGAAGTAGGGGTGGAGCCCAGTTTGGTGGAAACAAGTGCCGACTACTCTAGAGCGATTACCTTTAATAAAGGGTCAAACAGTGTCAGTATCATTGATGCCGACAGTTTGGAAGTGTCTGAAGTGGAAGTCCGTCGCAACCTCAACCAAATGAAGATGTCAGCCCAAGGCTCATGGGCCGTTTGCTATCACGATGTCGGTGCCGAGGGTGGTGGTTCATCTAGTGGTGGTGCCATTTCTTTCAATGCCATTTCGATTGTCGACTTGGAAAATGAAACCCACTTTGAAGCGATGGCCGGTTCTTATCCGCATGACGTACAGTTCACCGAAGATGGCTTGATGGCAGTGGTGATCAGTGATGATTATTTGTCGGCGATTGACTTTTCTACTGGTCAGCCAGAATTGCGCCGGATTGCGATTGCTGAAGACCTGGTGAATCCTCCACGTGCCGAAGAAGTCTTGTTAGACCCACAAGGTCGCTATGCCCTAGTTCGTCAATATGGTGTGAATGAACTGGTGTTGGTCAATTTAGAAACAGATTCTGCTGAGGCGGTTTCTTTGATTGCCGTCGGTGAAAACCCCACCGATATGGATGTCTCTCCGGACGGAACAGAAGCCATCGTGGTGGCTCGTGGTTCCAAGGAATTGTGGATTTATGATTTATCAGATCCTTCTTTACCACCCAGTGTGTTGCCGATGCCCGAAGAAGAAGTCTTTGGTTCATTGATTTTGAGTCCCGACTCTAGTCAAGGCTTGCTTTACTCAACAGCCTCTCAAGAATCCACGATGGGTGTTTGGAGTCGTGATGCTGATGACATCGTGGTGCGTGGTTTGGTCAAACCCGTATCGAACATTGGGGTCTCTCCGACAGGTGAAACCGCTGTGGTATTCCACCCTGCTGAAAATGGGGACACGCCATCGACTTCTCAATTCTACAACCACTTTGCCTTGTCGTTGGTGGATTTGTCGGATTACTTCACCTCGGCCTACCAGTTGGCGGCAGAACCCGATTCTTTCGCCTCCACACCAGATGGTAACATTGGTTTCTACACTATGAAAAACCAACCCTACTTGGAATTGCTTGACTATCGTACCTTTGTACCTAGCGAAGTTCGTTTGCCAAGTAACCCAGTCCACTTGGGAACCTTACCCGAAACCAACACCGCTTTTGTTTCTCAAGAACACGGTTTGGGACGTATTTCATTCTTTGATACCGACGAGGCAGTCTTACAAACCATCACTGGTTTTGAATTGAATGCCGCGATTGAACAATAATTTGAACAGGAGAATTACCATGAACAAAACAACTTCTATTCTGACAGCGTTGGCTCTGCTTTCAGCCTGTGAGACTTATCAACCCGATGACCGTTCTGGTGCGCTTTGGGACACCAACGTTGCCAGTGCCAACGACGGGATTTACATTAACCTTCCCTTTGCAGGCGATTTGGTTCGGGTCAATGCCGGTGGTATTTCGGTGGTCGACTTGGATGGTGCAGTCCCCAATCGTTTGGTCGAATCTCCAGATGGTTCACAAGTGTTGGTCTTTGCCACTTGGCAAGAGTGTAAAGAAGACGGTGAAGATATCGTATTCCCCGAAGACTGTGATGAACTGGTTGACAATTCGATTCTGTCGATTGTTTCTGATGCCGCAGTCACTGCCGAGGTTGATATCCCCAGTCACTTGAACACCATTTCCTTTTCCAATGATGGTGCGATTGCGGTGGCCTATTTGGACTATGATGCCGGTGGAGACATTCAAGTCGATGGTTTTGCCGATTTGGGTGAAGTGGCCTTCATTCGCGTGGCAGATGGTAGCAAAGGTTCGGCTTCGGTTGGCTTCTCACCAAAGCAAGTCCTCTTTAGCCCAGACAACCAAGCGGTGGTGATGAGCCGTTCCCAAGTGGTGGCGGTCGATTTAGAGACATTTGAGCGTACACTGGAAGCCCCCTTGACCTTGGATGCCGACCAAGCGATCAATCCCTCCAATGCAGAATTGGCCTATGACCCCCAGTCTGGTGTGACCAACTTGTTGCTCACGGTTCAAGGAAGCAGTGACATCTACATGTTGAACTTGGAGAACAAGTATTGGAACATCGGGGACTTGGGTGCTGTACCGTCCGATATCGGTGTTGATGAGACCACTGCACAATCGGTGTTTGTCTTTTCAGGCACTTCCAAAGCGGTGGTCTTGGATCACAGTCAGTTGGCGACGCTCAATTCGTCGTCCTTGGAGGACATTGATTTGGAAGAGCCCAGTAACAAGGCTTTGATGGGAGATGGTTTTGCCCTCTTGTACAACGATGCCTCTGGTGCGGTACACGATGTGTACAAATTGGAACTGGAAAGTCGACAACTATCAGAGCCATAACAGATATCTTACCTGAAATGGAAGTTGTTGAAAATGATCCGTTTAACTCACATCCAACAGATTTTGATCTCATGAGTGAGGATATAAGAAGATCTGTAGAAGCAGGTAATCCAGTCACAATAGCAAGTAAGAAAGTTTCTATGGTTGATTTGCCACTTGGTGCAACAGAAGACCGAGTTTGTGGAACAATTGATATTGAAAAAGCTCTTACAGAAGGTGTAAAAGCTTTTGAACCCGGCTTACTTGCAAAGGCTAATAGAGGAATTTTATATGTCGATGAAGTTAACCTTTTAGATGATCACCTGGTTGATATTCTATTAGATTCGGCAGCTTCAGGATGGAATACTGTCGAGAGAGAAGGAATTTCAATTAGACACCCTGCTCGATTCGTATTAGTAGGTTCAGGTAACCCTGAAGAAGGAGAACTTCGTCCACAACTTCTTGATCGATTTGGTATGCATGCACAAATTGGTACAGTACGTGAACCTGATCTACGAGTTAAAATTGTAGAACAGCGAACTCGATTTGATGAATATCCACAAACTTTTAGAGATGAGTATCAAGAGTCACAAGATGCTTTAACTTCAAAGATTACTGCAGCACGTGAGTTATTAAAGAAGGATACTGTAACTCTTTCATATGATTTACAAGTAAAAATTTCTGAAATTTGTTCAGAACTAAACGTTGATGGACTTCGTGGTGATATTGTAACAAACCGTGCAGCAAAAGCTTTAGCAGCATTTGATTTACGTGAAGAAGTAACAGCTGAAGATATTTTCAAGATTGTTACTTTATGTTTACGACACCGTCTAAGAAAAGATCCTCTAGAATCAATTGATTCAGGAACTAAAGTCCAGGAAGTTTTTAGCTCAGTTTTTGGCTACTAATTTTTAAATAGGATTTGTTTTTTGATATTTGAAATACCTTGTCAAGGTATTTCAAATATCAAAAGTTGACAAAGGCTAATATACAAAATAAGATAAAGCTAGATGTAATTCATTTTTTGAAGAATAAAAAGCT
>CAKZLX010000258.1 GCA_937127265.1 uncultured Pseudomonadota bacterium | reverse complement strand
CGACCATATCCGTCAACAAGATTTGACCAAAGTTTTGGTGGAAGATGTAAACGGTAAACCTTTCAGAAATTGGCGAGAGCATATCCAGTCCCCCGATGATATTTGGCAAGAGATTGTTTCGGTCACTCAAATACCAGGGGTTACCTCAGCACCCAAACTGCAACCGATTGAAACCCGTTTGGTGATGTTGTCTACTGGAATGCGGGCACCGATGGGGCTCAAAGTTTATGGTCCAACCATTGAGAGTATCGAACAATTTGCGGGTGATGTCGAAGGGTTATTGAAAAAAGAACCCTTGGTGTCTGCCGATACCGTGTTTGCCGATCGGGTTGTCGGTAAGCCCTATTTGGAACTGAATTTGAACCGTGAGTCACTGTTGCGTTATGGACTGTCGGTCGATGCGGTACAGCAAACCATCAGCACGGCGATTGGTGGCAGGGTGGTGTCCAATGTTGTGCAAGGGAGAGAACGTATACCGATTGAGATTCGCTATCCACGTGAGTTACGAAATGATCTGTCGGCATTGGAAAATGTTTTGGTTGCCACACCAAATGGATTGCAGATTCCTTTGCGAGAAGTGGTTGATATCGCCTATCAAAGAGGACCCCAACAGATAAAGTCCGAAGATACGTTCTTGGTGGGCTACGTGTTGTTTGATAAAATTGATGGGGTGTCCGCTGGTGAAGTGGTGGAATCGTTGCAAGAGTCGATTGAACAGCAAATCAAACTTGGTCATCTGACCGTTCCAGAAGGGGTGCGTTATCGCTTTTCGGGTTCGTATCAGCAACAACAACGGGCGATGAAACGACTGTCGATTTTGGTGCCACTGGTACTGTTGATTATCGTGGTCATTTTGTATGTTCAGTTTGAGTCCTTGGGTACGGTGGCGATGATCTTTGGTGGGGTTCTGATGTCTTTTTCGGGAGCATTTTTGTTGCTATGGCTCTATGGGCAACAAGGTTTCTTGGATGTGGATTTGGCCTCAACCAACCTGCGACGATTGTTTCAAATCCAACCAGTTTATTTGAGTGTGGCGGTTTGGGTTGGCTTTGTGGCTTTGTTTGGGATTGCCACTGATGATGGGGTGTTGATGGGTACCAAACTGGATCAAGTCTTTGCGGAGCAACAGCCCAAAACCATCTCCGAGATCCAAAAGGCTGTGGTTGAAGCAGGTTCCACCCGTATTACACCAGCAATCATGACCTCAGCAACCACCATTATCGCCCTGTTGCCAGTATTGACATCCACTGGACGTGGGGCAGACATTATGATTCCAATGGCGATACCGACAGTCGGTGGTATGTTGGTAGCCTCACTCTCTTATTTTATCGTTCCTGTGCTCTACGCTTGGCGGGCTGAACGACGAATGGAATCCTTTTCGGAGGTGAAATGATCTGGTTTATTTTTCTAGGAGTAGCCTTGGTCTGGGCAGAAGAGCCAAACCAGTCGATGCTCGAACAGTATATTGAACAGGCGATTACCCAAAATCCCACCGTACAATCTTATCGCGCGTTGCTGGAAGCCGAACGAGAAGGGGTGCGGCAGGCTGGATTTTTACCGGAGCCAACAATTAGTGTGGCGGGATTTGTTCAGCCAATTGAAACAAAGGTTGGTCCACAACGAGCGAAAGTGGGTATCCAACAGCCTTTACCTTGGTTTGGAACCCGTACCTTGCAACAAGAACAGGCGGTGTTGTCAGTGCGCTTGGTCGAACAACAATTGGAAGAAGCCGAAAGGCAGTTGATATGGGAACTCAAAAGATTATGGTACCCGATGATTGAACTGTCTGAGCGACAGTCGGTGCTGGAAGCCCATCAAGAGATCTTACAAACGGTTGTACAAATCGCAGAACGACGCTTGGAGAGTGGTCGAGGGTCGATGGTTGACTTGATACGATTGGACATTCAGCAGCAAGAGATTGCGGTTGAGATTGCCGTTTTAGAGCAAGAGTTGGCATCGTTGAAAGAGCAATTTAACCTGCTCTCTGATGCCGATATCAACCATCCACTGGTACTGGAGAACCATTCTGTCCAAGATTCGATTCGATTTGAGGGGAAACATCCTAGTATCAGCCAGTTCGATACCCAGTTGACTCGATTGGATGTGGCTTCGAAATTGGTGGAGAAACAATACTATCCAAAGTTTGGCGTAGGCTTAGATTACATTGTGGTCGGCAAAGACAGTGATATGTCCACTACGGGACAAGATGCTGTCATGCCGATGGTATCGATGAGTATTCCCATATACCGCAACAAGGTACGATCAGAACTCTCTGAAATCGAGCACCGTAAAAAACAGGTTCAACAGTTACAACAAGCGAAAGCGCAGCAGTTGCAACGTGCCAACGCGCAAGCAGAGTTTGTTTGGAGGCGTGGAGAAGAACAACTGACATTGTATCAGACGCAACGAGACAAAACCAAGCAGTCAATGGATTTGTTGTTGCGTGCCTATACAACCGATGAGACTTCCTTTGAAGGTATTTTGGCACTTGAGCAGCAATTGCTAACCTATGAACGCAAAATCTTAATCACCACCCGTGATATGAAACTGACCAAAGCAGAACAAGAGTGGCTTAGAGGAGGTTGGAATGACCAACAGTGAACAGAAACAAAGTACCAAATGGTCGATTGGTATCGCTTTGATATTGGGATTGGGGATTGGATGGTGTACGGCTCCTTCATCAGTGGAACCAAACCATACAGTACAATCAACGGCGAGCGAAACGGTGTGGACTTGCTCTATGCATCCACAAATTCAACAGCCAGAATTCGGAGATTGTCCACTGTGTGGCATGGATTTGATTCCACTTGAGGAAGGTGGCGAACAAGGTGATGGGCATATTCATTTATCTGAACGTGCTTTAACCCTCGCTTCGGTAGAAACGGTCGTGATTCAATCTGAACCGATAATCCAAGAAATCTCGGTGCGGGGACGGGTTGATATTTCCGAAGAAACCGAGTTTGCCCAAACCTCTCATGTCACAGGACGTATCGAACAATTGCTGGTTACCCACAACGGACAGGTAGTCAACAAAGGGGATGTTGTGGCCAAAGTCTATTCTCCCGATTTGATTACCGCCCAAGAGGAATTATTGGAGGCCTCCAAAATGGCCAGTACCAATCCTGGATTGCTCAGAGCCGCCAAAGCCAAGATGCGCAATTGGAAATTGAGTGACCGCCAAATTGACAAGATACTACAACGCGGTGCCGTTATTGAAGAAACCTCGGTGATGGCTGATGTTTCGGGTACGGTGATGAAACTCAAAGTGGCTCAAGGCGATCATTTGATGGTGGGGCAACCACTGTACCAATTGGCAGATTTGTCAACGGCGTGGGTGTTGTTTGATATTTATGAGTCTGATTTACCTCTGGTGAAAGAAGGACTGATCGTACAATTTCAGACCCGTTCCAATCCGAATCAACAATACACTGGAACCATTCAATTCATTGATCCCGTGTTGAATTCCAAGACCCGTACCGCACAGGCAAGAGTCTTGCTCGACAACAGTGATAACAATTTGCGCACAGGGGAGTGGGTGACAGGGCAAATCTCGGTTCATACAGGTGAGGGTACTGCTCTCCAAGTTCCCGAGAGTGCAGTTTTGTGGACGGGGAAGCGTTCGGTGGTCTATGTACGTTCCTCAGCAAAAGATGTGGGGGTCGGAGAGTCCTTTGAGATGCGAGAGGTCACGTTGGGCGATCGTTTGAAAGAGACATACAGCG
>CAKZLX010000257.1 GCA_937127265.1 uncultured Pseudomonadota bacterium | reverse complement strand
GGCCCCCGCGAATTTGAGGTTCATCATCCACAAGTCCAACTGCACATTACCGACCCGTTCACCAATGCCCAAGATGGTTCCGTGTACCCGATCAGCACCCGCTTCAATAGCATACATGGCATTGACCAAGCCCAAGCCGCGATCAGAATGACCATGCCAATCAATTTTGGTATCGGTTCCCATGGATTGAATGATATTTTTGGTGTAGTGAATCAAGTTAAATACACCATCGGGTGTGGCATGACCAACCGTGTCACATAAACACAGACGGTCCGCCCCTTCTTCGATAGCGGCCCGGAAGAGTCTATCGAGTGTTTTGGGGTGTGAACGAATGGTATCTTCGGTGACAAAGGCAAAGGGTAAGCCAGCATCTTTGGTCATCCGTGTGGCGGTACGGGTCAAGTCTTCCAATTTGTCTTCGTCCCAACCTTCGGTAAACAAACGAATCGGAGAGGAGCCCAAGAAGGCATAGACCTCGATGGGAACCCCAGTTTTTTCTGCGATATCAATGATTGGTCGGATATCGTTGGGATGGGTTCTAGCGGCGGCTGCAGGACGAATGGTTAAGCCTTCATCTCGAATCATCTCTACCATAGTGGTGCAGTCATCGACCGCTCGTTTACCAGCACCAGGAAGAGCGATGTCGGCTTCATCGACACCTATACTGTCCAACAAACGTAGAATTTCTAGTTTCTTCTCAATGGGTGGATCGGTAATCGAAGGACATTGAATACCATCGCGTAAGGTCTCATCAAACAGTTCCACACGGCGTAGGGGTGGTGAGTGACGATTGCCTTTGTTCCAGTCAAAGATGATGTTTTCAGGGGTGGACATAGAAACCTCCATATCCCACAAGATAACGTATTTTGAGAGACTTGGGTATTGTTCGATGGGGTCAAATGATGATGCCTGAACGGTATATTATTGCAGAATTGGTGAGAGTACTGCCTCAATCCATCCTTGTTGGCTTTCCATTTTTCCAGTTTCACTGAGGCGAGGATCAGTGATTGAGATGGTGGTGTTCCATTCTTGGGTGTAGACATTCATCGAGCCATCTATCGTCATGCCACAAAAGATACCTTCACTCAACAATAAGGGAAAAGGTTTCGATTGTTTGGTGATTTGGTTGATGAAGGGCAGTTGGTAAATGGTAGGGATATCGAATTTAAACTGGGCATTGGGTGGATAGGAGATGGTGCCTTTCCATTTGATATCGATGACGGGTCCTTCGGAACTCATATAGGCTTCTTGATGCAGAGTACCATCAGGAACAACCAGGGTAAGCGGTACGCGTAGATTGTCTGTGCGTAATAACTCTCCATAATAACCATTATCGCTGCTACCGTGTTGCCCATCTGTTTTGAACACTACGGACTTTTTTGCAAACTTTTTGGGGTTCCCTTCGCTGACTTTGCCGGCACGTTTGACGTTTTTGGCCACCATTTGTCGGATTTGACTGGAGGAGAACATCCAATCACCATTACCCCGAGAGGTACTTTTCTTTTGGGCGCTGTTTCCACCAACACATTGTTTTTGTCGTACTTTTTTGGACTCATTGACAATGCCAGTGGCTACGGGGTCTTCGGCAAAACTCATGTACAAGGTCTCCCAAGCCACTTCAGGGAGTCCGACAACAAACCCACCGGTTGCCAGCATCAAATTAAATCCATGTACACCAACATGCTCCACGGTAGAGAACAATGGTCCGTCAGTGTGTCTTGCGCCTTTACCGTAGGCGTCAGGTTGAAGTGCACAAAAGGCTGGTTTACTCACTTTGCCTGTATTGTCGAAATATCCAAGAACACGGCAATGTAGATCAATTGTTTTAAGGCCATATTCTACTAATCCTACGTTCCAAATAACGATTGGAGACAGCAATAAAATAGCAGGTGCTTTCCAACCTTTCTTTTTTTCACGGGGTAGAAATACCCAAAGCATCGCACTGGAATAGAGAAATGACAAATACATCTCATAGGTCAGCATCCAAAGCATCAACAAAAACCAACCACCTGAGAATATCAATCGAAAGCCTTTCATGTTTACTCCATTATGTTGTGTGGCATGATGTTATTGATGGCTGAACGTATTGTGCGTGTTCGTTAGGACATTTGCCACCGTACAGAGATTATTTCATTTGAAAGAGCATACCACTTTCACCACCCATCATGGTTGTTGGCAGTTTACCATCCCAACTTTTGGCTCGCATGTAGTCGGCAACGTGAGGGTTGTTGCGGATTGCTTCCGCCATTTGTCGAATGGCTTCTGCTTCGGCTTTACCAATGCCTTCAATGGCCTTGGCTTCTGCTTCTGCTTCCTTGATGCGTTTGTAAGCCAAACCGTCAGCCCGCGCTTTTTCGGCATCTCGTTCGGCTTCGGCAGTGTTTACGGCCTTTTGGGCTTCTGTTTTTTGCTTGGTCAGTTCAAACTCTGCTCGTTTTGCCGCCTCATAGGCGGTCATCTTGGCTTCTACGGCTTCCAAATAGCGTGGGGGCAGATCAATATTTTCGATTTGTGGTGAATCAATCACAATTGGGAAGTCTGAGAGGGCTTCTACCATCATTGTTTGGATTTCGTTGACGGCAAGATTGCGGTTTTTAATCAGGTCTTCAGCCGTGAACTTGGCGATGGCGGCTTTGGATACCGAGCGCAACTTCGGATCGAGAATACGTTCTTCAAACTGTGGAATTCCACCATATTTGACGTACAGACTGAGTGCCGATTCCTTGTTGGCGGTCCAGTTAACAGAGACAGTGGCGCGAATGGGCAATTGTTCGGAGGTGGCACCGGTTAATTCTTCCACATTGCGACGTTGACGGACTTCAACGGTTTCAACGGTTTGGATGAAAGGCATTTTAAAATTTAAGCCTGGGTCTAACTGGGCATCAGCACGACCAAACATTTTTTTGATACCGACGTGTCCTTCTGGAACCACCGTAAATGAACTGAAGCCAAGAACAGCGAGAAAAACGGGGATTGCGACGCCAAAAATGGCTTTGATAGGAGCATTGTCA
This sequence comes from uncultured Pseudomonadota bacterium, assembly GCA_937127265.1. Lineage (GTDB taxonomy): Bacteria > Myxococcota_A > UBA796 > UBA796 > UBA796 > CAJWHX01. The sequence continues at coordinate 2,177 of CAKZLX010000257.1, read as the reverse complement.
CTCATGATAAAATCCTTTGGATAGGGTGGTTGAGCAATAGACTAACATATTCGTTGTGAATTACTGAACTCAAAGTACTGTGGGAATGTTTGAAATCGGACAGAAGTGAGATTCGCAAATAACCCTATCAAAAAGAAAATGACATTCCCGTTGACGTATCGAGAATGTCATCCTTTCAGTAAATAGGGGGTGTGAGGTTGATTAGAAAGCCTCAACTACTATTGCGATACCTTGTCCACCACCGATACAAGCAGAACCGACACCATACTTTTTACCGCGACGCTTCAATTCATAGAGCAAGTGTGTGGTGATACGAGTACCACTGGCAGCCAAGGGGTGACCAATCGCTACACCACCAGAGTTTACATTGGTGATACTGCGGTCCAGACCCAATTCACGCTCACAGGCGATGTATTGTGTAGAGAATGCCTCGTTGATTTCCACCAAGTCCATTTGACCGAGTGACATATTTGCATGTTTGAGAGCATTACGAATGGCTTCCACTGGACCGATTCCCATCAAAGTCGGTTCTACACCGGCGACACCATATCCGACAACGCGACCAATCGGGTTTAAGCCACGGGCTTGTGCAATATCGGCAGTGGTCATCACCATCGCTCCAGCACCGTCGTTAATGCCCGAGGCATTAGCAGCAGTTACCGTTCCATCTTTCTTGAATACGGGACGCAGTTTGGCCATCGAACCGGCGGCATCGCTTTCAAAACGTGCACGATTCTTCGGATTGCCGATGGGTGAGAGTTGTGGATGTTCATCAATTTCAACCACAGTATCTCCACGACGACTTTTGATGGTCACCGGAGCAATCTCATTGTTGTAATAGCCATTGTCGAATGCATTTTTCCAAGCCATTTGTGAACGGAGACCATATTCATCGGCATCTTCACGGGTAATACCGTATTTCTCGCCCAGGTTTTCGGCAGTGATGGCCATTTCACAACCAGCATAGGGGTCGTACAAGCACTCACGAAGGGCATCGGTAAATTCTGCATGTCCCAGTTTGAAGCCGTTGCGTGAACCACGAACCACGTGTGGTGCTTGTGACATGTTTTCCGTACCACCGGCTAATATCATGGTGGCTTCACCGAGTTTTAAGCGTTGTGCAGCCTGAATCAGAGACTCGAATCCCGAACCACAAAGACGATTGATGGTGAGTGCAGGCGTTTCGATCGAGGTACCTGCTTTTAAACCGATGTGACGAGCGCCATAGATCGCATCTCCACTGGTTTGCAATACGTTTCCAAAGATGACGTGGTCAATGTCGGTGGCTTGAATACCGGCTTGCTCAATGGCAGCATTACTTGCTACAACCCCAAGGTCCAAGGCTGAAATAGATGACAATGAACCCAAAAAGGTTCCAAAAGGGGTTCTTTTCCCAGACAAAAATACGATATCGGACATGTGTTCTCCCATAATAGACAGGTAAAAAATCAAAATTCCTCAGTTGTTGAGGTTGCCTCCTTGTATCCGAGAAACCACGATTGGACAACCGGAAGGCAATTGGAAAGGATGCTTAACGATTGTTCTTTTGTGAGCGTTGGAATTTCTGAAACCGTAAATAATTGCGGGCGGCATGATAGAAGAAGAGCAGTCCAACCAACCAGTTAATGACGTTTAATTGTCCTTCAAAGCCAGGGATTCCCCAGATTAGAACCCATGAGCCAAACAGGACACTGGATAGTTGCAAGAGCCAAAAGAGCCACTGACGTTGTTCCCATTGTTTGGTGCGAATCACAAATTGATTGAGAGCCAGTAAAGCAATCAAGGTCATAAAGATCAAATCGGTATTGCTCATCCTTGAACTCCGAGTGGGCAGTTGTCAATCAAACGGGTGTTGCCTAGAAATGCGGCGATACATAGATGGGTGTTCGAGGTGAGGGTACTTGCTGGTTCGAGGGTTGTGGCATCGACTATTGAAACATAGTCAAGGCGATCGACCGTCAAAGTGGTTGCAATCAGATTGATGAGAGTACTCACAGAACATTCTCCCTTGGCTACGGTCTCTTGTGCTATAAGCAGACTTTGAGAAATACTCAATGCTCTTTTTCGGTCTTCGGTAGACAAATAGGCATTGCGGGAAGATAAAGCCAGTCCATCGGGTTCACGAACGATCGGTGCACCGATAATCTCAATCGGCATGGCCAAATCTCGAACCATTT
>CAKZLX010000256.1 GCA_937127265.1 uncultured Pseudomonadota bacterium | reverse complement strand
GAACTGGTTGAAACTTATCTGCAACAAGATGTTTCGGTAGCGATCGCCAGTCAATTGTCGAGTGTAGAAACGGAAGTGACCATCCTTGTTGAAACTTTGACGCGTCTTCAGTCAGACCCTGAAAACGAATCGTTGTGGAACGAAGCACAGTTGGCATGGTATACAACTGTGTTATCGTGGCAACCTTTGGAAATGATGCAAATTGCTTCGTTGGGATCTTCAGTATCCGTTACTGGTGGTGAAGATATTCGTGATCAGATTTATTCATGGACTTTGATGAACCCTTGTCGTATTGATCAAGTGACTGCAACCCAAGAATATCAGTCTGAGACATTTGTTTCGGATGCTTTGGTCTCTGTTCGTGGTTTGGATGCGATCGAGTATTTGCTGTTTGGCTACCTGGAAACAACCTGTCCATCTCAAGTTCCACCTGTTTCAGATGGTGTATGGGCCTCCTTGGATGACAATGAAATTGAAAAAAGACGCCTTGAGTATGCCTTGGTTTTGGCTACCGAAGTCCAGTCGCAAGTGAGATTGGCCAAAGAACAATGGTTGATTGGGTTTCCAATGGACTTGTACGGTTCATCGGTGGAAGGTTTGAACGCAGTCTTTGATGCGATGCTGTATTTAGAAGAAGGTGTCAAAGAGCGTAAGTTACACTACCCGATGGGGTTGACTGAGGATTGTACCAGTGATTGTGCGTCATTTGTAGAAGGTGCTTTGGCGAATGTTTCGGCAGACTTTATACTGGCAAACCTTGAGGGGTTGAACCTTTTGCTTGAAGGTGTAGAAGACTCTCAAACAGGAGGGCTATTAGGGGTTCTTGAATCCATCAGTGAAACAGATTTGGTTATTGAATTGCAAGATACTCATCTTGAAACAATGAAACAGGCGGGTGTTTTGGTTGGGAGTGGTCAACCGATGTCAATCATGACGGCCGAACCATCGGAGGAATTGGTTGATTTTACTGACGCAATATCGGTGTATACCTCCTTGCTAAAATGGGATATTGCTGCAGTTTTGGAACTCCAAATCCCTCAAAGTAGCGCAGGAGACAATGATTGATGCCAGAAATGTCTGTACAGGTAGAAAGTCTATTCAGACCATTCCTCGATTCATCGTCCAGAACCCATTGGTTGGGATTGGTGATTTTTCTGGTGATTGGTCTGGTTTGGGTGAAACGACAAAAAGTTTCACTGGGTTCTGTCTGGCAGAGATTCGTACGGTCAACATCAACACACTTGGATGTTCAACTGTTGATCGTTAATCGTTTGTTGAAAGGGCTTTTGACTGGAACGAGTGTATTTGCGACATGGTGGTTTTCATTGCGTTGTGCCGAAATATTTCGGTATTGCTTTGGTGATTCGGGTGGGATAATTATACCCGCATCTATGGTGTCAGGAGTCGCACTCTATTCGGTGGTGTTGTTTCTGGTAGAAGATGTCACTCGGTTTGCTTTGCATAAGGCACTTCATCAAGTACCGTTGTTGTGGCGTTTTCATCAAGTTCATCATTCGGCAACCTTGTTGACTCCCTTGACTTTCTTTCGTGTTCATCCCGTAGAGAGTATCCTCTATCAGTTGCGTTCGATCCTGTCTGTGGGGTTTGTGGCTGGTTTGATGTATTGGTGGGCTGGTCCGACGGTGACACCACTTGAAGTCTGGGGGGTTCCTGCGATTGGTTTTGCTTTGAATACCTTGTTTGGAAACTTTCGTCATTCCCATTTGTTTATTCAGTTTCCAAGATGGATGGAACTTTGGCTTGTATCACCGGCACAGCATCAGATTCACCACAGTATAGAAGTGCAACATAAGGATCGAAACTTTGGAACTTGGCTTTCGATTTGGGATCGATGTAGTGGAACATTGGTTGTTTCAACACAACCTCCAGCAGGTTTTGGTCTTGTAGAAACCAATCATCAGCAAGGGGTGGTTAGTGCGATTACCTCACCATTGTGGAGGAAGTATGATTCCAAAACAGTGTAGTGCCTTGTTGTTTTGGTTGGCACTTCAACCTGCGATTGCCGATGAAGGAGAATCGTCTGAGGAAAGCAACGAATCGTCTGATGAAACAACTGAAGCAAAAGAAGTTTCTGGTCAGATCATCGTCTATGGTGATGACAATCAAATCAAAGAAGCCGGTTCTGCCCATCAAGTAGCGGAAGAAGTCTTGACCCAGTTTGAATGGAATGACATTCAACAAGTGATGTCGATGGTACCAGGCGTCAATACCCGTACTGAAGACGGTTTTGGTTTGCGTCCCAATATTGGCATCCGAGGAGCCAATAGCGACCGTTCCGCCAAAGTGACCCTGATGGAAGACGGAGTGTTGTTTGCCCCCGCGCCATATGCCGCACCGGCGGCCTACTTTTTTCCAATGACCACCCGTTTAACTGGCGTTGAAGTCTTTAAAGGGGCTGCATCGACTCGGTACGGTCCACAAACGGTCGGTGGTGCGGTCAATTTGCTGACCCGAAACATTCCAGCAGAGAGAGTGTGGTTTGCCGATGCCTCCTATGGTTCATTTAATACTTTGAAAGGACATCTTTATGCCGGTGGGTCTTTTGGTCTATGGGGTGTGCTTGGAGAGGTGACGCACTTGCAGTCCGATGGGTTTAAACAATTGGACTCTGGTGAACCAACCGGATTTAGTCGGACAGAGGGGATGTTGAAAATTGCTCGTGGAGATGTAGACAATCGTTTACAATTGAAACTTGGGTTGTCAGGAGAACAAAGTTACGAAACCTACTTGGGACTGAGTCGTTCGGACTTTGAAAATACACCACTGTTACGCTATCCAGCATCCCAAGAAGGGTTGATGTCCTGGCAGAGAACCCAAGCCGAACTGTCCTGGTCACTTCGTCCAACCGATACTTGGTTGGTACAGACAGTTGCCTATCACCATTTTCTCGATCGTTCATGGCGCAAGTTCAATGGTTTCGCCGCAGATGTTGATGTTCATAGTTTGCTGCAACAAGATCCAACTGGTGGAGAAGGGGCTTTGTATATATCGATTTTACGTGGTGATACAGATGCCTTGCTTCCCGAAGAGTATCTGCAGATTGGCACAAATGATCGGTGGTTTCACAGTTTCGGTGTTCAAAGTACCAGTGTCTGGAACCATGTAGGGGAACAGTTTGGTCATCGTCTAGAAGTGGGGTTACGTGCACATGGTGATCTGGTCGGTCGTTTACACACTGAAACCAGTGCTCAAATGATCAATCAAGAGATTGTCTATGTTGAAGATAGCTTGACCACCTTGAACGACACACAGGTGGGTGCAGTAGCCGTGGCACTCTATGCTCATGATGATTGGTCCATGGGAGATTGGCACATCTTTCCCAGTTTTCGGCAGGAAGTGATTCAAACATCTCGTCAAGTTGAGGGGTGGCAAGATCCGATAACCCGCAATATTTCCCTGCCAGGACTGGGTGCAATGTGGGAATTGGATGATTGGGTTGATCTTTTTGCTTCTGCGCACAAGGGCTTCTCTCCAGTTGCCCCAGAACAAGAATCCAGCGTGTTACCGGAAGTCAGTTGGAATTATGAGGTTGGATTTCGTCAACACATGGATGCGACCACCAGTGAACTGATTCTCTTTGCCAATGACTACCAACGCATTACGGGACAGTGCACGTTGTCTAGTGGTTGTGATGTTAACGATGTCGGACAACAATTTACCGGTGGGCAGGCTTTGATTGTTGGTTTGGAGTCGATGTTTCGTCGAGAGCAGTGGTTGGCCAATGGCTGGAAGGTACCTGTTCAGTTGCAGTACAGTTATACACAAGCCACTTTTCAAGACAATTTCTATTCCGGCTTTCCCCAGTTTGGCGAAGTGTCGGTAGGCGATCGATTACCTTATGTAGCACCCCATCAAGGTTCGCTTTCGGTTGGTGTTGAAACTGATAATATCTCAATTCAAACTTTGGGTAATTATCGTGGCCAGATGTTGGACAGGGCAAGTACATGGGACGACAGAGATAGTCTGATACCTTCTTTGTTTACCCTTGATCTTTCTGGTAACTGGATGCTTGGTGAGGCTTGGCAGGTATATGGGACTTGGAACAATCTGACCAACACCCAAGCGGTGACATCGTGGCGTCCATTTGGAGCAAGACCCGTCACACCAACGTCCCTCTTTGTCGGTGTAAAACGGGCTCTTTAAGTTTGAAACGTATGTTTTAAGCTGGGTTCAAAATTAGGTTTACAATAAACGAGTATGTGAAAGCATACCTCTAGAAATACTGATTAGGCGGCTTTGGTAAATACTTGTTGAATGTTTTGGATGTCTTCGAGTGGTAGATTCAATTGTGTGGCGATCGCATTGGCGCTCTGTTGGTTTTCCAGAGCATAAAGGACCAAACGCAAGTTTGAACGACCGTGCTCTTTGGTAAATTGACGAAATAATCTAGTGTGTAAATGGATGATCGAATTGTATTTTTCAATAGACATGAAACCCTCCTGTTTCCCTTGTATACAATTTTGCTCATAAATCTTGTCCTGTCAAGTCTTTTTGGTGGACAATAAATGACCATGTGATCAGAAGATCGAGTTTGTCGATCATCTAGCAAAACAAAAAGTTGAAAAAAGTTTCGATTTTTATCACAGATCAATTTCACTACTCACGATAGATCAGTTCGATCGGGTTTTATTTTTCTAGAAGGGACTATCATTGATGAACTAGAATTATTGTGTTCATTTGTTTAGTTGTGATCAATGTGATCATTCTGTTTCACACAAATGTGTCCATGGTTGCTGTCCAAATCTATGTTCAGATACATGTTCAGATCTGTATGCGTCTGATTATTGTGAGGTCAGTGGTTGTACACGCTTGATTTGTGGTGAGTATTATAAGAGTGTAGGCTCACTACTGGTCGAGGTCGCACTTTCAGCACCTGCCGACTGGTTGTCGATTGCGTTTTGAATGGCACTGGCAGTGCCCGGTCCAACCACGCCATCAGGGGTTTCGCTTACTGATGCTTGAAATTCCATCACGACCCGTTTGGTACCATTGCCAAAGTCACCATCAACCGTTCCCACATCATATCCGAGGGCTTGTAGTTTGGTTTGTAGTACTTCAACTTCCTCGCCATAGCTTCCAGTGCGTAAAATTACTTGGCCATTGAGTACCCGCCGCCATATAAACTCTGGTCCAATGGCTTGTGGAGACATGTCTTGTTCTGTTTGAATACCACCGATGGCTCCTAACATGGGCATCACACCCAACTGCCGATCCACAACGTTGCGGTTAAAACTACCGTCCGCTATATATTTTCCAGAGGTATATTGATCGGTTCCAGCATAAACATAGGGACTTGCCATTCCGCGGTTGTAATAGCCGAGGCCATTGTAGGTTTCGGCATAGGAGGCAAGGGCGTTTGGATTGCGAGTGTCAGCAGTGATTTCCAAATCTTCTTGGCGACTTTTGTGATAACGCATGTTGAGGGCATGGATTGCGGCCTCTTCCCACTCATAAAACACAGGGATGTCGTTGGGGACATTGACTGCGGGCTTACCCAAGGGGTCGCCTTGGTGTAAGTAGGTGTTGAAGTGTCCAGAACCTTCTCGCCAATGAATGGCGGCAATCAGTTCGGCAGGCATATTGGTGGCAGCACTGACCTCTTCGTAGCGATGGCGATTTTGTCTCCAGTTTTCCAAAAAGAACTGCATGTCATATTGTTGTGCTTCCGATAAACCGACCATCATGTTTGGTGTACGTTCAGCATGTTCGTTGTATACACCAAGGGCTCGTCCTTCCAAGGCCTGTGGGGCTGCATCAAATCCCAATGTTTCTTGGACGGCACTGTTTCCTAGAATGTCTTGATCGGAATTGGCGCTTTGGGTTTCGGTACTGGTTTCCGACTCTGATTGGGTTGCTTCTTGGACAGTTTGTTGTAAATCAGACATGGAGCATTCTCAAGAAAATAAAAGAGGAAGACGTATAATAAGATGTCACGAAATTTTGGGATCGTCAACATGTATGGGGTATAACCACTTCGGGTCTCATAAAGTGTGCCTTGCAAGTAAATTTTTTGGATGGAACTTACAACGAAGAAGAAATGATTCTCCACTGCATGTCATTCAAAGGGTCTTGTTGAAAGGTCAGTGGGCACGGAGAGCGGTGTGTAGCCTGCAAGTATATTCGCAAATCAGAGAGTTCTCCACGATCGTTACGTTGTTGTCGAGTAATGGTGAATGAAGATGTATCTGCATGGTTGGCTAAATAGTCTTGCCATCGATTTTGCAAGGTTTTAAAACTGAACCGTAAAAAACTGTCGACCGCTGGGGGATGTTTGAGAATCGAACTGTGCAATAGTTGGGTAAGGTGAGCATCACGATCGGCTTCGTTTTGTTGTTTGGCGGCGATTAGAAAGTGTGAAATCAGTTCTTCGGGGCTATTGTCGGATAATAGAGGCGTTGTACTTTCGGTGAATGCAGGGGACGTATCAGCAATCTTTGATGCTGGGTCGTCGTCCCATTCTAGAACCATTTTTCGCAAGGTGTAGATATCTTGTTCGAGTTTGGCGATATGTTGGAGGATTTCTGTTTTTGTTGGCATAGATTTCTCAAGCATGGGTCAAAATGGATTGTTGCCACAGGTCAGTATAGCGTTGGAAAACGGTATCCAAGTGGTATTTTGTGGAGACCAAATCATAACAGTTTTGCCCCATTTGTCGTCTTTTGTCCGGATTTTCAATCATATAAAGTAAGTCACGATAAAAACCATCGGCATCGGTTGGGTCGTTGATGAAACCGTGTTCATGGGGGATGAGTACCTCAGGTATGGCACCAACAGGCGTACTTAAAGAGGGAAGTCCAGCCGCCATTGCTTCTAGCATCGAGTTTGGAAATCCCTCACCAAAAGAAGGTAGCATGAAAATGTCAGATCGTGGATAGAATACTTCTTTGAGGGTTTGGCGTTTTTGAATCCCGTGCATTTCAATGTGTTCAGTAAGACCTCGCTTGGCGATCACATCCCGAACTTGGTCGGTGACGGCAATAAAGAGAAAGTGGGCTTTGGTGTGCAGTCTTTCTACCAAGTTCAACATGACATCGATACCTTTGCGTTTGGCTTCAAACCCAGCAATCCATAGCACCACGGGCTTTCCTGTGCGGATGCTTCGATCCGGTGGAACGGGTGGTTTCGGTACAGCATTCGGGATGACGTGTACTTTGGAACCGTCGACATACTGCGAGAAGTGTTCTTTCCACCATTCAGAGAGCACCACCAAGGCATCCGGTACCTGCAAGGCGCGCTCGATCATTTTCTGTTGTGTAGGGGTAGAGGAACCATAAAACTTATCAAAACTACCACCAAAACGAACTACAACTGGTTTTCCCATCGTCTTGGCTACTTTGGCATACAATAAAGGCTCCCAAAAGGCATAGTGATCAGAGGCTTGAATCTGTAAGACGTCTGCTTTACGAACCTCCAACGGAAACTGTGCAAGGTGTCCACCCGTCACCAATATACTTTTGAGTAGTCGTTTGGGATCACTGGATAAAAAGTTGTAGGCATTGTTGTCCATGGTCTTTTTTTCTGGACGAGACAAATCAAAGGATTGTAAATCCCAACGTTCTTTTAAATTTGAGTGAAGGCAGAGATTGCGCATGAATGTATGGACGCCACCGGTGTTTGTCCAAGGTCCTACCACCAATACTTTCTTCATTGTCATCCTCCATCTAGGTTGTCTACATT
>CAKZLX010000255.1 GCA_937127265.1 uncultured Pseudomonadota bacterium | reverse complement strand
AACCGATCATTCGTTTTTCTCCCACGGATCTACCCACGTTATGAAATGGGGACGCGGGAGGGTCGCCGTGGGAAGGTTTTGACCAATGACCAATTAGACCAAAGGTGAGGAGTGAAGGTCATTTTATGTGGCAGACGACACAGATTGCAACGACGGTCGACCAAATGTCTTTCCCGGTGCGACCGAGACCTGTACAACTGCCTATGACGACGACTGTGATGGCAACAACAACGATGATGGTGCAACAGGCTGTCTAGACTATTTCGAAGATGTTGATGGTGATGGCTACGGCATCTCTGCGTCTTCTCAGTGCTTGTGTGTGCCAGAAGGGGACTTTCAGTCCTTGTCCGACAGTGATTGTGACGATACCCTGGCAACTGTCAATCCAGGTATGATCGAGAACTGCACGACCACCTACGACGACAACTGCAACACCGACACCAATGATAATTAACGGAGCGGCAATCATCCGTCCCATCCAAGTTTCTGGGACCACATCACCATAACCAACCGTACTGACCGTTACCAAAGACCACCACAGTGCATCCGCAAAATCAGTAACTTTCGGATGATTGGGCTCAACCACCAAAAATGAATACGCACCAGCAAACACTGTCGCTAACACAAGGGAAGCAACTCGCAACAACTCTTCACCAGCACCCTTGTACCGTTTGGCACGAGAAATCAAACGAAATACTTTTACAACTCTTGCCAGACGAGCTAAGCGCACACCTTGTGTCAGGGTGGCAAATGGGAAACAAGATATCAAATCCAGAATTTTGGTCACTTGAAAAGCATACCCACGACGATCTGTTGCTAGGTAAAACCCGATGACCCACTCACTCAAAAACAATAGATTCAAAACCAAATCTTGGGCTTCCAAACTGAGCCATGAAATCACACCGTGTTGGACTTCTTCGACAATCAAAAAGAACATCGGAATCAATAGTAAGTCATTGAGCAATTGTAAAAATCGATAGAATCGATGTATCGTTGTCTGTTTAGTTGCTGCTTCCAAACCTCATCCCTCTTACTGCACCATCATATCACATTGTATACTGAACCACACGATGGGAATCAGGTCATTGTCGAATAAACAGTTCAGTCTGATCGGTGTGGGTATCAATCTTTTGTACCAAATCAAAAATATTCAATAGGTCTTCGGCTGTAAACAATTCAGGAACACTCTCTTGGGCTTGTAAAGAGGCCATCAGTTCAGCGATGGGCACATCTGAACGGGATTCCATCACATCTAGCAAAACACCAACAAACAACATCATTTGCAGGCGTTCATCACTCTTTACTGTCGGCATATCATCTTGTTTTGCTACTCGACAATAATTTTGGAGGAGTTGGTATAACTCTTGTCCAAAGGCATCTTCTGCTTGGGCTAGCCAGGCAAGACGTTGAGCGAATTGTGGAGTATCACAACCTTCATAAGTCCAAGCCAAAGCAGACTCGACAAGATAGCGATCTTTATCCGACCAATCGAGGTGCCGTACCAAATAGGAAAGCATTGCACATCGCAAAGTATGTGTCTTTTGAAACGAAGACAATGAGAGTTCATGAGAGGATAAGGGGATCATCATCCATTGTAAGGATGTAATAAAGGGCTGGTGTGATGTATAGTAATAGTGGTCAATCCAAGGAGATAATGTTGCCCACTCTTTCGCAAACCATTGACCGATAACAATGAGTGTTTCCAGCACTTTTTTGGAGGGAGAATCCGTCAGAGCGGTCATAACACCCAGTACTCTTTTATTTAATACAATCGGAATCATCAACACATGGGGCTGCCCTAACGAGGGTGAAACTGATTGAGAAGGTAAAACCATTGCTTGTTGACAACTCATTACCTTTTGCTCAATGTCGGGTGTGACAGTGAAAAATGGTATATTCTTGGTGACCAATGGTTGTAGATTACGCATCTCCAAACCACTGGCTTGCCAAATCTGGATATCGTTCATCGAAAAAGTGTCTCGGATCAATATTGAGACACGAGAAACCAACTGTTCAACTGTGCGTACAGGGGGCAACAGAAGCAACCGCTGCCAAACATTGGCTTCCTGTGAGACGCGTTCGATAGCATCAACAACAGAAACCGTAAGAGGATGTTGTGGATCGATAATATCATAGCGTCGAACGCTAAACTTTGCCGAACCAATCGACAAAACGTCACCATCAGCAACTTTGGTTGACTCCAACAACCGTCGTCCGTTCAAAAAAGAGCCATTACTACTGTTCAAGTCTTCGACCCATGTACCGTCCTCATCGGTATAAAATCTGGCATGACGACGAGATGCACGTAAGTCTTCCATGATTACATCACAACCAAAATCACGCCCCACCACAAGAGGCCCTTGCAAGGTAAAACGTTGTTCTCTACCACTGGCGGAGACATAGTGAATGTGAATGGGGCTATCTGAGGTTTTCATTGTGTTCCCTCATTAAAAGGACCGTGGGCACAAAAAAGGGAAGGTTTGTATGGCCTTCCCTTTGTCTATATCGTTTTATGTTCGATTAAAACAAGAAAACAATTGCGCAGATAATACTTATTGTAAGATGGCAGATCCTGTGACACCAACACCACAAGGATAAGGCAACAAAATTTGTAGTGATCCACAGTCAGCACCGGTACAACCCAACACATCCAAATCCAAAGACATGTTCATGCTTTCAGTGTCCAACATGGTTCCCGTTAAAGATATCCCCATCTCAATGTCGACGGTCCCTGAACCAAATCCTGTTTGTGCCATATCAAAGGTTTCAGTGGTGGTCACCGAACCACAATTGAAGTTTGCACCAGCCAGTGAACAGGTCGTGGTAGAGCCAATCATAGATCCTGTGAAACTGGTTGCGCTGTTGCCTGTCAAATCAAAACCGGCTGGCAAAATATCTTCAATACTCATGCCCGCAAAACCCAGAATCAAGGATAGATTACATTGATCGTTGCTGATGGTGGCAGAGGTAAATTTCCAAAATCCATCAGCTGGAACGATTGGTTCAGCACCACCACTATTGGCATCATTGGGATCCGTCCCATCGTCCATTTCCTCTCCATCCAAGGCACCATCGCCATCTGAATCTGCATTGGTAGGATCAGTTCCAACATCCATTTCTTCGGAATCAGTCAAACCATCATTGTCGGAGTCTTCATCATTAGGGTCTGTGCCACCAGCCACTTCATCACCATCAGCAATCCCATCATTGTCAGAGTCGGGATTCTCGGGATCGGTCCCCATGTCTCTTTCGGCATTGTCGCCCAAGCCATCCTCATCAGAGTCGGAAGTTTCCATTGGATCTTCGGGGAAGGCATCCGCATTGTCACCTACGCCATCCTCGTCAGAGTCGGCAGATTCACTGGCATCATCAGGAAAAGCATCCGCGTTGTCACCAACACCATCCTCATCGGAGTCTTTGGACTCACTCGCATCTTCGGGGAAGGCATCTTCAGAGTCGATAACACCATCACCATCTGTGTCGATATCTTCTACAACACCAGAGTCTTCAACGTTCTCTAATTTTTCATCTTCACAGGCAACCAAGGCTGTCATCACAACCAATGCAGGAATCAATCTCATTTTTATCTCCTTTGCAATTTCAATTGAAACATCAATACAGGATTTAACAATCCATACGTAAAGAATAACATACCTTTCTTTCAATCAAAAAGGAAGTCCCCTGTCAGATTTGAAATTTTAAGATACATTTATGTACGTTGTATCAGTATTATGAGGTGCTCAATATGTCGATAGGATCACTAAGTCTGAAAAATCTACTCTTTGCCAGTACTTGGTTGTTGTTTGCCTGTGGTGAAGAAGCCAAAACAATCGAGGTCAACACCGAAGAGCCCGAAGTGGAACAGTTGG
>CAKZLX010000254.1 GCA_937127265.1 uncultured Pseudomonadota bacterium | reverse complement strand
CGAAGCCGCCACCAGGGATGGACAGGTCTATGACGACATCAAAAAAGAACGCCAAGCAGAATTGATGCAGTTGCAAGCGGAGATTTCTAAAGAAAAGAACGAGGCTTACATTGGAAAAGACGTTCGTATTATGGTCGATGGTGTTTCTGAAGACCATGAATGGGTGCAAGTGGGACGTATGGAAAGTCAAGCCCCCGAGGTAGATGGCCAAGTGTACATTGAAAATTCTGATGTTACCTCCATCAATCCCGGTGATTTTGTCACTGTGAAGATTACCCAAGCCCAAGAATACGACTTGGCAGGTGTTATTGTGAACAATTCTGATACTGAGGGTACTGTTGAAACCTGAGGTGTCGATTGTTTTTCCTGCTTACAATGAGGCAGATAATATCGAGGCGGTACTCCATGACTTTCAGGTTGCCTTAGAGGGGCTCCGAGTCGAATGGATTGTGGTAAATGATGGCTCGTGTGATCAAACCCAACAAGTTCTGGATTCCTTAGATATCCCGAATCTCCAAGTTGTACATCACAAGGTGAATCAAGGTTACGGTGCCGCCCTGTGTTCAGGATTTGCGGTGGCCAAAGGGGAGTGGACATTCTTTACGGACTCTGATCGTCAGTTTAACCCGACAGACTTTTGGCATTTATGGAAGCGAAGAACCGATGCCGATTTGGTTCTTGGTGTGCGTGCTGAACGTAATGACCCACCAATTCGTAAATTGAATGCTTGGTTGTGGGGGCAATATATCAAACGGGTGTTTTCAGTAGACGTCTCTGATCTCAACTGTGCTTTTAAATTGTTGCCCACTGCCCAGTTGCAGTCCTTTTCACTCCAGAGTCGGGGTGCTTTTATCAATGCCGAACTATTATCATTGTTTCATGAAGCATCTTGTGGTTGGATAGAGATTCCGGTCAATCATTCTCCACGTCAGCAAGGACAGCAAACCGGTGCCAATCCCAAGGTGATTCTCAAAGCCTTTGGTGAAAGTTTACGATTTTTACGTAGAAAGAACCGACATCTTTCAGTGTAACTCAATGGAGGGGAGCGATATCCCAGTGAGATAGGTGTACCAATGTAATTGTGGCTGGCAGACTTTGTATCCACTGTGCAACGTCTTTCGCAGTATGGTTCGAGATGTCGATTGTCCAGATGTGTTTGGTATCATCGGTTGGAAGTGCATCTAAGAACACGGGGAGAGTGGTATCCTCAACGATGGTTTGTAGACTGGACTGTGGAATAGTCATGTCTGTTAAGACACTGGTCGCAAATGGCACGGAATCGAATTCAAAGGTGGTTGCCTTGCGAATGTCCAAAACGATTTCATGCCAGTGTCTAGCGCCTTCAACAGCATTTCTGAGTCCAAATGGTGATGTGGGTTCAATGGCAAAATTGAGAGGGGTCTCCAAGTGAATTAGGGGACGCAGATTTTTGTAATGGGTTCCGGTGATGATTAAGGCAACTTTGTGGTTGTTTGTACTGGGTGCGACCGGTTGTCTATTGTGGATGGTGGTGGTCTTGGTTGGTTCGTTAGCCCAGTGCAATTGATACTGGAGACCATCTTTGTTGTAAATTCGCCAAGTGGTACCTTCTGGCTTGTCCATGATATAGATTTCGACATTGGCGGCTTTCAGTTCCAGAAAAATATCTTGGACATCAGCATAGACTTCTGGAGTGCGATTTTGTTCACCAATTTGTGGTGGTGTGAGGTTGGCATGGGTAAATATCTCATTGACGATACGACTGGTTTCAGTTTGTGACAGTCCTTCCTTATCGGCAACAATCGGGACTTGAATATCATTGAGTAGCCATGAAAATGTGGAGCGCAGGACAAAGGTAAGTAGTGCCCCCATCAGCAAGACAACTATCGAAATTAAGACAATACGGGTTTTGGTGGTCATCACTGAACTTCTTTCCACGCCCGTTGCAATACAGGATCCAAGCGTAATCGTTCCTCTAAGGAATTGTGTAGAGAAAATGCGACTGGTGTCTGGACGCCTGACAATTGGTTTAGATAGCGTTGCATTTCTTGTTGTTGTTCGTTGGAAGCTGAACTGTTTGTAATTAAACTTGCCAAAGCCTCTTTGGGATCAATGTGGGGTTGGGCAATCAGAATATCGGGAGTGATAGGGTTTTCTTTAGAGACAGTGTGTTCGCCAGCGGTGAATGTTCCCACGGTTAATTTGAGGGCTTCATTTTCAGAGTGGTACATCTTTTGCACCGAGCCTTTACCAAAACTCTTTTCTCCAATGACGATTGCTCTTTGGTTCTCTTGGAGTGCTCCAGCCAACAATTCTGCCGCAGAGGCTGAGTTGCGATTGATTAAGATCGCCATTTTGGGTTTCAGGATATCGTGAGGTTCTTTGGTTGCACGATAGACTTGGGTGTCCTTTTCTTGTCGATAGCGAATGGTGGAAATTGGACCATTGGCTAAAAATGCATCGGCAATCCGAATCCCTTCACGTACATTGCCCCCAGGGTTGTTGCGTAAATCGAGAACAATGCCCTGTACGTTTGCATGATCGCGGAGCGTTTGACGAAGATCACTCAACATATTGGTACTGCTGTCGCCTGTAAATCTTTTCATGGAGACGTAGACAACATCATCGGGAAGGTTTTCTATTTTGTGGTTGATATCAGCCACCTCGTCCGCGACCAGTTTGATTTCAATAGGGGTAAGGGCACGGGTAATCACTATGTCAATCAGACTGCCTTTCTCAACATCTAAAGCGGAATGAATTTGGTGAAGAGTCCAATCTTGTAACGAATTGCCGTTTATTTCGAGAAATTGATCGCCAATTATCAATCCTGCCAATGATGCTGGACTATTGGGGGTGATATCGGTAATGACCTTTTCTTTGTTGACTTGAATACCCATACCAACCGACCATTCGTTGAGTCCAGTGCGTTGCTGTAACTTGGCATATTCTTCGGGAGGGAAATAGGTGGAATGCTCATCCAAAGCGGACATCATTCCGGTGATCGCATGATAAATCAAATCTGTGGTTGGTACTTCATTGATGTAATCATTTTGAATTCGGTGTAGATTTAACGAAAAGGTATAGAATCCATCATAGGGATCGATTTCTGGTGTTTGCGCGGCATTGGCCACTAGCATGCCACCAAAGATACCGGTACCAAAACTGGTGATGGTGAGAAGAAAGGCTTTGAGATAACGGGCGATCATCGGAGTGGTACAAAAGTTGGTTGCTTTATGGTTTTAGCCACCGCAAAGGATCTTGCGGTGTTCTATTGTATCTTACCTCAAAAGTCAGCCAGTTGGTATTGTTGGCATCTGTAATTCCACTATTGCCAACCATTCCCACAGTGGTTCCTTGTTTTATCCGTTGCCCTTGTTTGACATTGAGTCCACTCAAGTGGGCATATACGGTGGCATAGGGGCCATGATTGATGACCACAGTTTGTCCATAGGTGTCAATCACTTGTGCGAGTGCCACCACACCATCATAGACCGCCGATACCCTTGTACCCCTAGGGGCTTGGATGTCAATGCCGTTGCTTTGAATGGTTTCACCAGATATGGGGTCTTTTTGCTTTCCAAACCGACGCAACAGCGTCCCATTGATTGGCCAAGTCAATTGTCCATAGGTGTCGGCAAACTTTTGGGGTGTGCTGGTCGGTGTTTGGACTGTATTGGAACGGGTGACTTGCTGCACTTGTTGTGTTGGTTGGACACTTAATGTTTGGGTGAATCTCTGTTGGGCGGACTGTCTTTCTTTGAGTAGTTGCATGGCCAAAGACTTTTCTTGCTGGATGGTGCTCAAAAAGGTTTGTTTATTGTTTTTTTCTGCTTGAAGGGCTTTCTTTTTACCCAGTAGGTTGTCTTCGAGCATCGTCAACTGATTTTGGTTGCGCTTGAGGCTGTCCACGACACTTTTGCGCTCTTTGGCCAAATTGCGTAAGGTATCCAATTCGGATTTGTCTGACTCAATTAGAATCTGCAGATAGGTCGATCTTCGTCGTAGGTCGATAGGGCTTTCGGCACCAAAAACGATTCGTGCCAAGCCTCGACGATGTATTTTATAGAGAAGGTTGGTTTTTTCAATCAGACGCGACTCAATCCGATTGTAATCTGTACCGATTGTTTTCAGTTGCTGTTGTTGTTTGAGTTGTTCGACGGCGATATCTTCTTGTTGCTTGGTGATGTCATTCAATTCACCTTGCAAGGTGTTGAGGTTGTTATCGATTTGGGTCAGTTCAGTTAGCAGTGACTTTTCTTGCTCATAGGACTGTGCTAGTTTGGCTCTGGGGTCGGTTGATGTAGGCTCTTGCGCTTCAACAATGCAAGAGGTGAGCCATAACATGCCGACATAGTGAAACAAGGCAAAGGGCTTCATCCTAACCCACCTTGCGTAAAAATCGTACTGTGGCGATCAGGGCGGCACCAAGTCCCAAACTGAGGCCGATCAAAATCAAGATGACTTGTTGCCCAGGCGAGATGAAATCCAGTTGGGTAAACATTTTCAAGGTTTCAGTTTGTTGCAACTGATTTACGAGTGTTTGGTGAATGATCCACAATCCGGTCAATGCACCGAGTGCACCAATCAGTCCTTGAATGGCACCCTCAATTAGAAAGGGAAGGATGATAAAACTTCTGGTGGCGCCAACCAGTTTGGCGATTTCGATTTCATTTCGACGATTGTAAATGACCAAGTGTACGGTGTTGGTCACCAAAAACATCGCGGCAACAATGATCAACAAGCCTACGAATGTGCCTAGTACTTGAAAAATGCGCAAGAAAGCATTGAACTTATCGACCCATTCCACTCCGTAATCAGTGGCGGCAAAGTCTGGAGAATCAATGCGAGTGGCAAATTCTTCGATGCGTTTGGGGTGTGCCATTTGTGCATCAAGGGTGATTTCCAAGGAGGCAGGTAGAATGTTGTCACCCAATTCGCTGAGGGTAGCGTTAATGCCGCTGACCTCTTCGAGCATCCATTGTTTGGCGTCGGCCTCAGTGACATAGCGAACCTTTACCACTTCGTTCATGTTTTGGATTTGATCTCGCAATTCAAAACGACGTGTGTCATCGACATCATCGGCAAAATAGACAGAGACGTGCACATCTTTGTTCCAAGAGTCAATGACGGTACTGAGATTGTTTTGGATGAGACTATAGAGACCCAACAAGATTAACGATGCTCCAATGACACTGGCAGAAACGGCCGTTAAATAGAGGTTTTCCCAAATCGAACGGGTTGCACGTCGGAGGATGTGTTGGAAAGATGTTAAGGTCATCGTTTCTCCAACTGACCATTTCGAAAACGGATACACCGATAGGGAAATCGTTTCATCAGTGCAGCATCGTGGGTGGCCACCAAGACCGTGGTACCGCGTAGATTGATCTTTTGGAGGATGTCCATCACCGCAACCGCCATCGCCCCGTCAAGGTTTCCAGTGGGTTCATCGGCTAATAAAATTGACGGGTCGTTGATGATGGCTCGGGCAATGGCTACCCGTTGTTGCTCACCACCAGAGAGGTAAGCAGGGTAAAGATGATCACGACCAGGCAGACCGACAATGTTTAAGACTGCCTGTACACGCCTTTCGATCAGTGCGCGTGGGGTACCAATGACTTCCAACGCCAATCCGATATTTTCCCCAACTGTTCGGGTGGGGATCAATTTGAAGTCTTGAAAAACGATGCCTATTTGCTGACGTAAAATAGGGAGTTGACTTTTCTTGAGCAGAGAGAGGTTCATACCGGCGACCTGTAATTGTCCTGCACTGGGTTGAATCGCTCCGTAAAGCAATTTCAACATTGTAGTTTTGCCAGCACCAGATGGTCCAGTGATATAGCAAAACTCTCCTTTACTGACGGTAAATGAGATGTCTCTTAAAGCAACATGTTGCCCATATTGTTTATGTACGTTGTACAGTCGAATCATAATAGTTTGGTCACAATTTGTTCATCAGCATCGGTTAAGTCTACCATAGCAATATCGGTAGGTGTATAACCCACAAAGTAATAACCCACTTTACAAAACCGTGAGAGGTTGTCGGTTACCAGAAAGGTTGTTTTTCCTTGTGTGCTACTCGTTTCGGAAGGTGTTGTCATTAGATTTTGACGTTCTAAAGCTTTTCGTACGATTGTGGCTGTGGTTT
>CAKZLX010000253.1 GCA_937127265.1 uncultured Pseudomonadota bacterium | reverse complement strand
CTGGGTGCCGCAGTAATCTTCGTTTTGGGAATCACTTGTCCCCTGAACAATATCCTCTACACCTTCATCTTAAAAGAAGATGCTTTGGTGGAGGGTGTTGATCTCTCTTTCTTGTCATTCTTAGCCTTCATTGGAACCATTGCCGCAGCGGTACAGATCGTAGAGATGACCTTGGATAAGTATGCCCCAGCACTCTACAATGCTTTGGGTGTGTTCTTGCCACTGATTGCAGTAAACTGTGCGATTTTGGGTGGCTCATTGTTCATGGTCGAACGTGACTACAATTTCGCTGAAAGTGTTGTTTACGGTCTCGGTTCTGGAACGGGTTGGGCATTGGCAATCGTTGCCTTGGCTGCCTTGCGTGAAAAAATGCGCTACAGTCAAGTACCAGCAGGACTTCGTGGATTGGGGATGACTTTCATGGTCACAGGTCTGATGGCTATCGGTTTCATGGCTTTCGGCGGAATCCAACTTTAATCATTTGAATATTCAACCCGTATTTGGGAGACAGTTATGAGTTTTATCGTAGCAGCCTTAGACGTCACAGCACTAGGACTTAGTGTCGGTATGTTCACCGTTGTGGTCGTGGCACTTGTGGGTGTTGTACTCACAGCAAAGAAATTCTTGGTATCTTCGGCAGACGTGCAACTGGTGATCGAAGAAAGCAATCAAGACACCCGTACCATCGCAACACCTGCTGGTAGTACACTATTGAACACTTTGGCAGCCAACAAAATCTTCATCCCTTCGGCTTGTGGCGGAAAAGGATCTTGTGGTGTTTGTAAAGTGGATGTCCACGAAGGTGGGGGTGAAATGCTTCCAACTGAAAAAGCACACATTTCCAAAGCCGAAGCCCGACACGGTTGTCGTTTGGCTTGCCAAGTGAAAGTAAAGAGCGACATCAAGATTGAATTGGAAGAAGGAACCAGTGGAATTGCCAAGTGGAACTGTACTGTCATCTCCAATCACAATGTGGCGACTTTCATTAAGGAATTCAAACTGGGCTTACCAGAAGGTGAAAATGTTCCTTTCCGTGCCGGTGGATATATCCAAATCGAATGTCCTCCACACGTTGCCAAGTACTCGGACTTTGACGTAGAAGAAGAATACCGTGCTGATTGGGATACATTCCAAATGTGGCAGTTTGTGTCAGATGTCAAAGAGGATGTTACCCGTGCCTACTCAATGGCCAACTATCCTGGTGAAGAAGGCATCATCATGTTGAATGTTCGTATCGCCTCTCCCCCACCAGATCGTTCTGCACCTCGTGGAACATTCAAGTACTTGGATGTGCCTCCTGGTATCATGTCATCCTACATTTTCTCTTGTAAGCCAGGCGACAAAGTAGTCATCTCGGGACCATATGGAGAATTCTTTGCTCGTGAAACCGACAACGAGATGGTGTTCGTTGGTGGTGGTGCTGGTATGGCGCCAATGCGTTCTCACATCTTTGATCAATTCAAACGTTTGCGCACCACTCGTAAAGTATCATTCTGGTATGGTGGTCGCTCTTTCAAAGAATTGTTCTACTTGGAAGACTTCGACTCAATCCAAACCGAGTTTGACAACTTTGTGTGGCACGTTGCACTATCCGATCAACGCGTAGCTCAAGCAGAAGACGATTGGGAGAACCCAGAAGCATCATCTCGTCAGCCCTTGGGTTGTAAAAATGGATACCTTGGATTCATTCACAATGTATTGCGCGACGAATACTTAAATGATCACCCTGCCCCAGAAGATTGTGAGTACTATCTCTGTGGACCGCCCATCATGAACACTTCTGTGATCAACATGTTAGAAGATTTGGGTGTTGAACGCGAAAACATCATGCTGGATGACTTTGGAGGATAATCTTTCATCATCCTTGCAATCGGGCTGGTCCAATTTGACCAGCCCTTTGTTTTTTCTCCACTCATCTGATGAAGTCGGTTATCGAAAGATACCTCCTGATGGTTCCTCATCCACGCATGCTCTTCTTGGAGTTCCCATGTCTCAAGCACCCAAACCCATGTACACACTGCGTAAAGTGATCCTGCCAGCCATCTTTGTCAGTGCATTGTTCTATGTGACTCTATTTCGCAGTGCTCCACCCGTGAGTAGATACTATGGACAAGTCATGGGCACCACTTGGTCTGCAGTCATTCGAACACCGCAATCATCTGAGATTCAACAGAGCATTCAAGCCACTTTAGACACCGTCAACGCGCAGATGTCCACTTACCAACCCGATTCAGAGATCAGTCGATTCAATCGTCACGATACCACAGCATTTGATATATCTCCGGATACCAAACACGTAATTGCAACCGGATTGGACATTCATCAAAAAAGCAATCAGGCCTTTGACATCACCATCGGTCCCTTGGTCAACGCATGGGGATTTGGATTCCCACCCTCCACTAAAAATCCGACCGAAGAGGAACTGAGCGAATACCAACATTTCGTAGGAAGCCAATATCTGACCCTCTCGGAGACCACCATTCAAAAAACAGACCCACGTACACAGATCGATCTGTCTGCCATCGCCAAGGGATTTGCGGTCGATCAAGTCGCCTCTTATTTAAAGGCCCAAGGATTGGAACACTTTCTAATTGAAGTGGGTGGAGAAATTTACGCTCAAGGTCAAAAAGAAGAGGGCCCTTGGATTGTCGCTATTGAACAACCCAAACAAGATCAAGGCGCCGTGCAAATCGCATTTCCACTTCACAATCAGGCGCTCGCCACCAGTGGAGACTATCGAAGCTACCAAGAACGTGACGGAAAGCGATACTCCCACACCATCGACCCACGTACCCGATCCCCGATTGAACACCGCGTTGCATCCATCTCTGTGATTGCAGACAGCGTCATGGAGGCAGATGCATGGGCCACAGCCCTCAATGTTGTCGGAGAAGAAGAGGCATTTCGACTGGCCGAAGAACACGACTTGGCCATTTATATGTTAATTAGAGAAGAAGAACAGTTCCGAGCACGGAGCAATGCAGCGTTTGCTGAGATTCTACAATCTAAGGAGTCCAAATGACAACAGTTCTAATGGCCATGATTGGCTTTGTTTCCATTGCGGGGATTATGGCGGTCGGTGTCATCATCGGAAATTCACCCCTGAAAGGTTCCTGTGGTGGTAAAGGTGGCCCTGAATGTGTCTGCGATGAATTTGAACAACGCAAATGTGAAGCCAGAAATCGAATGATGAAAGCCAAAATGCAACGGGAGGCATCCAAATGACACCAATTCGAAGCGCACTATTCTCTCTATTGTGGGTGGGATGTACTGGAGTGAAGTTGGACAGCGATCCAATCTATGAAGTTGAACCCTCCA
>CAKZLX010000252.1 GCA_937127265.1 uncultured Pseudomonadota bacterium | reverse complement strand
CCAATCTGATTGAAACCCGTCGTACAATTTACGGCCTTGACTCTACATTGCCCACCTCCGAACAACAAATCGAAGAACTGGTTGCCCATGCCGTCAAACATTGTCCATCAGCCTTCAACTCGCAATCTGCACGGGTGGTGGTTTTGTTTGGTGCTGCTAGTCAACAAGTGTGGTCAATCACCAAAGAAAATCTTCGCCAGTTGGTACCTGCTGAAAGCTTCGCGTCGACTGAAGCCCGAATTGATGGCTTTGCTGGTGGTGCAGGAACTATCCTATTTTTCGAAGATCAATCGGTGGTTGAACATCTCATGGAACAGTTTGCCTTGTATGCTCAAAATTTCCCCGTATGGTCTGAACAATCCTCGGGCATGTTGCAGTTTGCGATTTGGACAGGACTAGCTGAGCACGGTGTCGGCGCCTCTTTACAACACTACAATGAAGTGATCGCTGAGGATGTGGCCAAAGCATTCGACATTCCTAACAACTGGAAACTGATTGCCCAAATGCCTTTCGGTAGTATCGAAACTCCCGCTAGTGAAAAACAATTCCAACCGCTTGATACACGTTTTCGAGTTATCCGATAACCTTACAATACACAGCCCCTGTAAATTATACGGGGGCTTTACGCAGGAGAGCCACATGTTTCAATTCAGACCCAGTGATGCGCGTGGAAAAGCCAACTTTGGATGGCTGGATTCCAAGCACTCTTTTTCTTTTGGCCATTATTACGATCCCAACCACATGGGTTTTCGCAATCTGCGCGTCATCAACGAAGACAAAGTCTTACCCAGCAAAGGCTTCGGGACTCACGGACACAAGGATATGGAAATCATTTCCTATGTGATTTCGGGTCACCTCGCCCACAAAGATTCTATGGGTAATGGTTCAACGATTGTACGCGGAGATGTGCAACGGATGAGCGCGGGAACTGGGGTTCAACACAGCGAATTCAACGCTTCCAACAGCGACTTGGTACATTTCCTACAAATCTGGATTTTACCCAACCGTGCCAATCATACACCGGGCTATGCAGAACGAAACTTTGCTGGAGAGCGGCACAATACTTTGCGTTTACTGGTCAGTGGGGACTCGGGTGTCGATGCACTCTCGATCAACGCCGATATACAACTCTTTGGTTCAGAATTGGATGAGGGTCAATCGCTCGAACATACCTTTGCCACTAATCGCCATGGCTGGGTTCAAGTGATCAGTGGTTCGCTTACCGTAAGTGATGGTTCTTTGTCACAACCCTTATCGTCTGGTGATGGCTTGGGAATATCCGATGTTCAAACCTTGACTTTGACCGCCAACAGCCAGTGTGAGTTCTTGCTGTTTGATTTACCCTAACTTTGGGACATCATCGCAAACATTCGGATTTTAGGGCAGCATATAAAACATTGGCAAATAGCGTACTGGGTGCCCACCAATATCAGTTTGTCCCATCGGACCAGCATCCACAAACCCCACACGCAAATAAAAATGGTGGGCGTTCAAGGTCGACTCCAAGTCAATCCGTTTGATACCACGCTCGCCTGCCATCTCTATCATCCGATTCATCAGGGCATAGCCGTAGCCTTGCCCAAGTACGATCGGTGTAAGGTATAAACTGTGGATATGCGCATGATCACCATTGAACTTGATACAGGATACTCCTTCAATGTGTCCATCGTGCTCAACCACCCACACCAAACCCTCAGCAATACTCTGACGCCAACGGTCACCACATTCTCGATAGCCCCACCCCTTGACTTCAGACTCTCCATGAGCGTGAATACAGACTTCACGAATCGAACGCATGTGCGCACTGTGAATGGCTTCATCTTCTCCAATTTTGGCTAGTCGTATAGTCATCTGACACTCCAAGCGTTCTTCAAAAGTTCACTATCATCGCATAAGCAATATTGTCTATTCACTCCCCCTAATCTGACACCTTAGGTACTTAAGAAGCCTCAGCCATGGCACTTTCAATCAAAACACCACCACAGTACATGTCCATCTCTGCAAACTGTATACTTGGTAAAAAATCCAGTTCCTCAAGTTCTATATTCTTGGTTACCCACTTGGGCATCCATGATTGGTTTGGTAAATCTTGAATCCACTGTGGCAGATCAACCGTTTTTCCATGGTGTACACTGGTCACTGTAGGACCTGCAAGGCTTGACTCTACAATCGCCTCTCCAAAAATGACATCTCTATTGGCAGCAAAAACCCTCACATGGGGATTGATTTGACTTAATCTTTGGGCTGCATTGTTCTCAATGACCGAAATCGAACAGGCATCAAATACCACACTGGCCCCTTCTGACATCAAACTTAAGTCCGTGCCTACCAACTGGGTCATCAGTTCTCCACATCCACCATGGGAAACCAATTCCAAGTGCAAAATTTCTCTGTTGGGGTATTCTGCTTGCAAAGTCTCAAGGGTTTGTTGGAGATAAAACATAGAGGTGACCTTGGCAATCACTTTGAAATGTTGACTAAGATCCCTCACCTTCATCAGCATCACATAGGCCGCACCATCCCCTAGAATAGCCAACGAGTCATCGTGATCGGTCAATAACAAGACTGCCAACGGTCTGGTATCAGTATCCCCAACCACATCAAACATCGGATGAATACCCTCCTCGATCTCTGCAAATTCTTGGTTTAATCTATCTCTTTGTCTGGTAACGATGATATTCGCCTCATCGTAATCACCCAGTAATCCCACATGAATATACTGATGTAAAGAACCCAGTAGTGAATGTCTACCTTTCTTAAATGAAGGTGGTAAACTGTAAACAAAGGTACTGAGTCTGGTCAAATAGTTCATTAATTTGGCTGTCATATCGTCTCCTGCTTTCACATACAGACGAAATCACCTTCCAGATTCGGAGTGAAATTTCAACGATACCATCGTTATTCCACCACACCATTCCCCAGCCAAAAACCAGTACCACCAGCACCATCTTCCACAATCACAAACAAGGACGCCTCTCCCGGCTCAGCCTCGCCGGCGTACCAGTTCACACTGCGTTCGGCGGGTTCCAGTTCAGCCATATTGAGTCCATTGTTGGCAAAGACATTGCGATCAAATCCTCCCAAAGTGGTATAGCCAAAAATACTGGCAACATCGGGGTCTTGTTGAAATACGGTAATCTCAAAAGGTAGGTTCAACGGCGTATCAGCGGAAGTGGTCAAGGATACATCGTCTTCCAACAACAAGTCAAGAGTGGGATTCTTCAGTCGGGTGTCATCGGAGGTACCATTGGAAACCGGCAATTGTTTGATCGCTAAACTGCTACCTTCGATAGGCAATTTGGCAACCCAGTCCAAGGGA
>CAKZLX010000251.1 GCA_937127265.1 uncultured Pseudomonadota bacterium | reverse complement strand
AGTACGGTTATGCGGATGGTATCGAAACCACCACGGGACCACTGGGGCAAGGCTTTGCCAACGGTGTGGGGATGGCGATGGCAGAACGTTGGTTGCGTGAGAATGTCGATGCTGATTTGGTCGATCACCACACCTATGTGCTTTGTGGAGATGGTTGCCTCATGGAGGGGGTCAGTGCGGAGGCTGCATCGTTGGCCGGACATCTCAAACTGGGTAAGTTGGTGGTGTTGTATGATGACAACAGTATTACAATTGATGGACGAACCGACATTGCCTTTGGTGAGGATGTATGTGCCCGTTTTGAAGCCTACGGTTGGCAAACCATGCGTATTGATGGACATGACCGTGATGCCATTCGTTCAGCGATTCAAACCGCCAAAGAGAATGATGCTCAACCAACTTTGATTGCTTGTCGTACCGTCATTGCGCAAGGTGCGCCGACCAAAGCCGACACATCTTCGGCACACGGTTCGCCACTTGGTGATGAAGAAATTCGAGGGGCTAAACTGACAATGGGGATGGATCCCGATGAGAAGTTTGTTGTTCATGATGATGCCTACGCCCATTTTCGTCATCGTCACGCTGATCTCTCTGCCCAACGCGAATCTTGGAATCAACGTCTTGCGAACTCAGCACATGGTGCAACCCTTCAACAATATATGGAGTCACCAAATACTGATGCGGTTGAGTGGCCGGTGTTTGAAGAAGGGGACAGTATCGCCACCCGAAATGCTAGTCAAAAAATCTTAACGGCAATCGCCAACGGTATTCCAAACTTTATCGGTGGTTCGGCTGATTTAGCGGGTAGTAATAAAACCAAAATGCCGGGTGGAGACTGTACTGGAGAATCTTTTGCTGGTGGACGTACCATTCATTTTGGGGTTCGTGAGCACGGTATGGCCGCCATTTCAAACGGTTTGATTTTGCATGGTGGGATTCATCCGTTTTGCGCCACTTTCTTGGTGTTTCACGATTATATGCGTCCAAGTGTTCGGTTATCGGCTTTGATGCACCAACCGCTCAATTATGTCTACACCCATGATTCCATCTTTGTGGGCGAAGATGGTCCGACCCACCAACCGATTGAGCAAATTGAATCGATGCGTTTAATCCCCAATCTTTGGGTGATGCGTCCGGCTGATGCCAATGAAAGTAGTGTGATGTGGCGAGTGGCCATGGAGCGTCGTGATGGACCGAATGCCTTGTGCTTTACCCGTCAAAACTTGCCAGTGTTAAATCCTGAGATTGCCAAAGGTGCGGCACGTGGGGGATACGTTCTTCAAGACTTTGATCAGACTGCCTCAAAGAAGTGTGTATTGATTGCTACAGGCTCAGAAGTCAGTTTGGCAATGGAAGCGCTCCCCGCCTTGGAAGACGATGGGTGGTCAGTTCGGGTTGTCAGCATGCCTTGTCGAGAGTTGTTCTTGAAGCAGGATGAAGCCTATCGCGGTTCGACTTTGCCACAAGGGGTCACAACAATTGCTGTTGAGGCAGGGGTGCGACAAGGATGGACTGGGTT
Source organism: uncultured Pseudomonadota bacterium (assembly GCA_937127265.1). Lineage (GTDB taxonomy): Bacteria > Myxococcota_A > UBA796 > UBA796 > UBA796 > CAJWHX01. The sequence goes on along the minus strand of CAKZLX010000251.1, from coordinate 4,260 downwards.
TGGTGTCCATGGTGCATTGGGACTAGATCGATTTGGGGCTAGCGCACCCGGTAATATCGTGGCTGAGAAATTAGGTTTACACGTCAAGGGAATTGTCCAACAAGTACAACAAAATGCGTTAACATAGAACATCTCCAGTACTATGCATTGAGTTTGTATGCCCTCTAAAAAATCTTCCAACCCTTCCAAAGGTTCGCGTCGTTCTAAAAAGTCTCAAACAGAATTAGAAGACGAGGCTTTGGATATCATTCAAGGTACATCACCACCATCTGATAACAGTGAACGCCCCATGAAGAAACGTCGTCGTTCTTCCAGTAATGGTGATGAGTCTAAAAGAACCAAACGGTCATCGTCTAAAAGAAAATCATCGTCATCGAGCAAGTCGTCACGGTCAACGGAATCAAAACGAACAAGGAAGTCCAAAAGTACCAAACGGCGCTCATCCAGTCGAAAATCCTCCAAACGTAAACCATGGGGGCACACAACCACTGTACTCTTTCGATTTGCTATTTCAACTATGATAGGGGCGAGTTTGGGGGTGTTGTTTTGTGCCTACGCCACTTTTGAAGCCGCCAAGTATGATGTTCAACAGTGGATTGTACCTAGTCCTACCGCAAAAGGGACTTTGCCAGCACAAATTTGGTCTGATGCTTACGATCTTCGTGTTGGGGCAAGAGTTACCCAAGAACAGTTGGAAGATGCTCTATTGGCCTCAGGCTATTCTAAAGTATCGGTGGTTGAAAAGGCAGGGGATTTTCAGTCTTTGGATTCCGCGGTGCTAATTGACAACCGAGTGGCTACTTCAAGCTTGAAAGAACGGGTACGGGTTGAGTTTTCCAAGGGTAGAGTGTCTCATATCAAAAGTGGATCGGGTGTTTCACGAACGAAAGTAGAAATAGCCCCGATGTTACTCAGTAAAGTCAGCGCCGGACAAAGCAGTCAGGATCGCTCTACTCTGGAAGAGATTCCCAAGATTGTACCACAGTCAATTTTGGCGATGGAAGATTCTCGATTCTATCAACATGAAGGTGTTGATATTATCGGTCTGACAAGGGCGATCGTAGTAAACCTAATTTTGGATCGAAAATCACAGGGAGCCAGTACCATCACTCAGCAACTGGTGAAAAACCTCATTTTGAACAACCCCGAAAAGACCTATAAACGCAAAGCCCGCGAAGCCCTCCGTGCTTTGGCTTTGGAACAGCGTCTCAGCAAAGATGACTTGATTGAACTCTATATGAATGAAGTCTATTTGGGGCAAGTCAATGGTCGCGCAGTGGTCGGGGTTACCCAAGCGGCAAAAGTTTACTTTGGCAAGAAAGTGCAGCGATTGACCATTGGGGAAGCGGCAATGATTGCCGGTATCATTTCAGCACCTAACGCCTATTCTCCACTGCGTCATCCTGAAAAAGCCAAGACCCGCCGCGATGTTTCTCTGAAACGATTGCAAACGGTTGGGGTGATTGATGAAGCGACTTACCAAGCAGAACTGGCCAAACCATTGTCGATTCATGTGGTTCCCGAAAGACGTCGAGCCAATTACTTTGTCGATGCATTGCGTGATGTGATCGAGGCAGAGGTGGGTGAAGGGACGATTGCCTCACGTGGTCTACAGGTCGAGTCTACTCTGCATCCTTTGTATCAAACCATGTTGGAAGATGCGGTAAAGCGTCAAATGGAGCGCTTGGAACAAAAGTATTCCAAGGTGAAAAATGCACAGGTGGCCGCAGTCATTTTGGATGGAAAAACTGGATCGGTGCGAGCTTTGGTCGGTGGGCGCTCCTATCTAGAATCCCAATTTAATCGGGCAATGTATACCAAACGTGAAGTTGGATCTACCTCAAAACCATTACTGGTGGCACAATTGTTTCAGTACAATTCCGATTTGGGTCCGGGTTGTTGGCTCAAAGATGAGGCGATGGATGTGCAATATGATGGAACTACTTGGACCCCAAGCAATTATGACCATCAGTTTAAGGGAGAGATTACAATTCGAGAAACGATCAAACAATCTCGAAATCTACCGATGGTGATGATGTATCAACACAACCAAGAGATGCTTGGTGAGGGGGCGTTTCAATCTTTTGGTCGTAAGTTGCAGTTGGATATTGGACCAGAGCCGTCCTCTTCTTTGGGGTCTTTTGCTGGGACCGTACTCGATATGGCTAGCGCATACACTATTTTTACCGATGGTGGGATTTGGCATGCACCAAGTCTACTAATCAGTCTGAATGAACGGGATGGCACAGAGGTGGCTTGGAATGTAGAACCTGCAACACGGGTGGTTTCAAGCCCAGTGGCTTCGATGGTGACCGATATTTTGGCCGATGTGGTGGAGAGTGGAACAGCTAAATCAACTGCGAAGTATGGAGCATCAGGGGCTTTGGCGGGAAAGACAGGAACCACCAACAATGGTCGAGATGCTTGGTTTGTGGGGTTTGATGATGAAGTGGTGATGGCGGTTTGGGTTGGTTTTGATAAAGGCAAATCGATGGGACTTGGTGGTTCACAGGCTGCATTGCCGATTTGGGCGGATTGGATGGCAGCGAAAGGGGGGGCACGACCTCCAACTTTCTCTCTGGATAAGTCTCTTGTGTCAAAGTCTGTTTGTATGGATTGGGAACTGTGTGAACTGGAAGAATCCGATATTTTTCAACGTGGTCAGTATCAAGGGGAGCGTTGTGCACTGTTTGAATTTGAACAAGAACCTGAGGGCTTGATGGAACGGATTTTACCCAAACGCACTGAAGATAGAGAAGAATCTACCGAAAGTGAAGAAAATGGTTTCTTTCGGTTGTTTCCATGGGGTAAAAGACGGTAGCGATAAAACTTGTAGAAACGCCGTATGCTATGCTACTCTATACACTTAATTATTTGAGGAGAAAATATGACCCATCAACATCATCCTGAACTCTGTGATTTACACATTCACGTGGGTTCTTCGGTTGCACCACACATCATGTGGTCGATTGCTCATCAACAAGGATTGCGACTGCCTGTCAAAGACTATTGGGAATTTGTCGATATGATTACCATCAATGGTAACAATGTAAAGTCATTAGACGACTACATTCGCATTTTGCATGAATGGACAGAGCGCATTCAGTCATCACCAGCAGCGATTGAACGTTCGATTTATGAAATTATCGGCAAGGAATTTCGTTCCAGTCGCGTCACCCAAATCGAGGTGCGTTTCAATCCGATGAAAAGAAATCTGGATGGGGAACGAGATTTGGATCACATCATTCATGCGGCAATTCGTGGATTGGATCGAGCGCAGTTGGAGTATGGTGTAAAAGCCGGTCTGATTTTTTGCATGGCACGTGAGTTTGAACCTGAGATTAATGAAATCGTCGTTGAAAAAGCCATTCGTTATCACGACCGTGGTGTAGTAGGGATTGACGTTGCCGGTTCAGAATCGAGAACGATCGAATTGTCTGATGCATTGCCTTTTTATGTTTCTTTGTTTGAACGAGCCAAAGCCGCTGGTTTGGGAACCACAATACATACCGGTGAAACAACGCATACGGCTTGTGCAGGAATGGAGTCGGTCATCAAACATCTACAACCAGATCGCATCGGTCACGGTGTACAGTGCCATTTCTCCGAAGACACCATGAAACGGCTCGTGGACTCTGATACCGTTTTGGAAATCTGTCCGACCTCCAATTTGCACACAAGAGCTGTCAATTCTCTCGACGATTTTCACACGATTTTGGGACGATTGGATGAGCATGGTGTCCGCTATACCATCAATACCGATGGCACTTACTATTGCAAAACAAACTTGCGACGTGAGTTTCAAATCCTACAAGATGCTGGTATTATGACTGCAGAACGGGCAGAGCAAGTACGACTGGAAGCCTTTAAATCCTCTTTTATTCAAGACTAGGTGTTGTGGCATGTCCCTCTCCAAAACAGAGGTCATTGAGGCTTGTAAGGCATTTGGATTTACCAGAGTACAGTTTGCCAAGGCCCAAACCAATGTGGCTTTGGATGAATACGACCGATTTTTAGCCAATGGCTTTCATGGAGACATGAAGTGGATGGTGGGTTCTCGTCCACCACGTGCCAACATACGGGAGTTACTGCCCAGCATCCAAACCGTTGTCGTGCTGGGGGTCGATTATTGGCATCCTCGACCACCGAAGCCTGAAGGGTTGGTGGGTAAAGTCTCCTGTTATGCCTGGGGACGTGATTACCACAAAATCATCAACAACAAACTGAAAAAACTGTCCAAACACCTTGGGAACATGTGTC
>CAKZLX010000250.1 GCA_937127265.1 uncultured Pseudomonadota bacterium | reverse complement strand
TAGGCATTGATGCGCTGAACGATCGGACGAATACGCTTCAACTCTCGATCTGAACGGGTACCAAAAACACGACGATAGGTATTCAAAACAAAATCAAAATTCATTGGGTGACTCTTTATTATGGGAGGGAACGGGTAGTGCCAGTGTGTAAGGTACTCACCGTGTTAAATACTTCAAGGGGTCAATCGCAATGCCATCAATACGAATTTCATAATGAAGGTGGGGTCCTGTTGACTGGCCAGTCGATCCCATTAGTGCGATTTTGTCACCCTTTTTAACCTGTTGACCAACTTTCACAAGCAACTTAGAAGCATGAGCATATCGCGTTGTCACTCCCTGACCGTGATCGAGGATAACAATGTTCCCATAACCCCCACGCCAACCTGAAAATACCACCGTACCATCATTGGGTGCATAAATCTTGGTATACAAGGGAGCACCGATATCAATCCCCGCGTGGAACGCCCGTTTTCCAGTTACTGGATTGATACGATAACGAAAATTTGAGGTCAACACACCTTCACAAGGCCACTCTTTGGGTATCCGAGAAAACTGTAACTTTTGGGCAGAAACATCCTCAGCATGTTGTAATATTAGAGGGTACAACATCTGGACTTCTTGACGCAACAACACCATTTTGTGGAGGATTTGATCTGTTTTTTGCAGTGCATCGGGATAGCGCACGTCCAATTCCCAAGGACCCGAATTGGGCATTTCCGCCTGTGCTGCATACATTTGCAACAATTCCATTTGCCGTTGCAGTTCCACCAAATCCAAATCCAAATCTTGTACCTGAGAACGCAACAGCAGATTCTCATCCATCAAAGTTGCACTGGCACTATTGTTGACCATCTCACGAACAATGTAGAAGATTCCTGAACCAACAAGCAGCAAAAAGAAAACAATGGCCGCCGCCATATAATAAGAGATGCGCAAGTGCGTAGAACGCCCAGAACTTTCAGCGATCACATAAATGGATACGTTCTTATCTGACAATCTGCTTTCTCCAAGCCTCAAGCGTTTAGGGTGACCATGTTCATACAACCTTGGAGTGAAAGGTTAGCCCCATTCCACCAAAGTACCGTCCATGATAGATAATGAATCGGTAGAGATTACAATTCGTCGATGCGGAACATGACGACGGTAATGTTGTCATCGCCACCTGCATCACAAGCCATGTGGATTAATTTTCGCGTGGCCTTTTGCAAGGGGTTCTCAAGCATTACACGAGCCATTTGCTCGGCTTCAACAAGATTACACAACCCATCCGAACACATCATGATGGTGTCGCCGACTTGCAACTCCACAATTTGAATATCGACTTCAACCTCGTTTTCAAAACCCAAAGAACGGGTAATGACATTTTTCAAACGAAAGTTTTTGGCTTCTTCCACCGTCAAATAGCCGGCACGGATTCTTTCGTTCACCAAGGAATGATCTTCGGTTAACTGTTCAATACGGTTTTGTCGCAGCAAGTATCCACGAGAGTCCCCAACATGAGCAACATAGGCTTTGCCCTCGTGTACGTAAGCCATCACACAAGTAGTTCCCATTCCGCGATAACGACGTTCACGTTTGGCTTCGTCGAAAATGGTTTTACCCGCCAATTGAACAATAGAGGTGATGTGTTGTGAGATGATTGTATCCAACTCTTCACGACTGTGACTTTCCAAACTCATCAGTGAAAAAGATTCATCAATCGTATGTACTGCGATTGCCGAAGCAATCTCACCACCGGCAT
>CAKZLX010000249.1 GCA_937127265.1 uncultured Pseudomonadota bacterium | reverse complement strand
GGTCGCGTATACCCTTGGACATCCATCGTGTAACTACCCAGCGATGTATTCACACCCGCATAGGTCATTGCCCCCAACACTTTGAAGGCTCTGGAAAAGGACACGTTCAATTGTGGCAGAAATGGATCGACTAGAAGGATTGGCTCGATCTTCTCCTTGCGATCAGTAATTGTATAGGTGGCTTCATCCTGTCCGAGATCCAGAGATATCTTTAACAAATAAGCATTGTCATAGACCGCCGCCGTTGTAATCTTGAATCCTGGTAAAGGGGTCTCTCTCCAAATATCACCGGTATCAAAGGTTATATCATTCCCAGAAACCATTCCTGTTCCATCTGCACTGGTAAAGTCTGCCGCACCGGAAACAGACTGGGTCATCGCATGAGCAGAATGCATGGACTGCAAAAATCCGATGCTCGTATACCGATAGGTTGCTTTACCCTTATATGGTGGAAATAGCTCAAAGGGTTGCTTTCCCTTCTTGCCTTTTGCACCCTTCTTCCCTTTCTTGCCATTGGATGGGTGGCGTTGACGATTGTCATACTTCTCGGCATCATACTCAGCATACTCGGCAATAGAACGCTCTTCTGATGGATCAATGGAAGACCCTAGCCATAAACAGGTCGAACACAATACAGACATACTAGACACTTTCTTCTCCAAAGCATTTAAACAATCGACAATCCCATATCAGAATCTACTACCATCCATTATACGCAAATCGTAACAGAGTTCTTATGCTGTTTGAAACCGGTGACCCTGATCTTCTAGGAAAGTATGTGTAGATACTCGAAGTACGCCTGTATGCCTTGTGTTGCTTCGATGGTATTTGATCAAACCATACCAAACAAGTACTTTTGGTGCTTGGTTTACGCAACAAGTATTGATGCCTGTGTTTTAGATTCCCAATACTTCTCGAACCGCCACCAAAATCTGATCGTGGAACTGACCATTGGAGACAATGACACCGGTATTATCAGACAAAGTACGTCCTTTGGAAAAGTCCAACTTTTTGCCGTAAACATCGGTTACCACCCCACCGGCTTCTTCAATCACGGCCACCCCTGCGGCGTGATCCCAGATTTTCTCTTGGTAGCCTTTCTTGGTTGGCAAACGAAGGTAAATGGTAGCATCCCCACGGGCAACGGCTGCATATTTGCACTGGCTATCGATTCGGTAAGGTTCTTGGGTAATGCCAAGTTTGGCGGCAATCTGACTAGAATGAGAGTGTGAAGAGTGTCCCTTCTCCACCGACTCACAAAAATTGGCATTGGTAAGACTCTCTACGGCGTGTACCTGTGCTGGCCCCAAACTGTTTCCATCGGTATCATACATCTGTACCCCTTGCCCCTTGGCGGCCACAAAGATACTTCCCTTTCCACCATCTGGACGGGGGAGATTTGGACAACCCAATATTCCCATGATCACTTCACCATCCTCGATCAACCCAAGGGCAATCGCATATTGGTCACCCCGTAAAAACCCCTTGGTACCATCAATTGGATCGAGTACCCAGTGACGCCCACTGGCACCACCTTCATAAGAGCCACGATCAATCAGTGTCAAGGCGACTGATTCCAACAACATGGGTTCAACGCGTGAAATTTCGTTCATCATCCGTTGACGCAAGGTGTCATCCTCACGCAATTCATCGGCATTTTCCTCTCCCACCATCAAAAATTCTGGAAAGTCTTGGTTGAGCACATAGGAAACCAAGGCTTGGGCACCAAAATCTGCCAAGGTGACTGGCGACTTGTCCTGTTTGACTTGGGTTCCTGAACCTTCCACACCTTCCTGTACCAAAGAAGCTTGTACAGACTGACACAAACGAGTGGCGGAGACAACGGCACGAAGACCTGTCGATTTTTCTTGTTGCAACATGGGAGCCCCTGTAGTGAAAGACGATAAAAGTTTAGTTGGCAAAGTTGGCCAGAATGTCATTGAAGGTCGATGATGGACGCATGATACTGGTCAACACCTCATCAGTGGGAAAGAAATACCCTTGCAAATCGACACTGGACCCTTGCACCGCATCCAAGTCAGCCATGATGGTTTCTTCGGCTTCGGTCAATTGGGTTGCCAAAGGCGCAAAGCGTTCAGCCAGTTCAGCATCTGTGGTTTGAGTAGCCAATTTTTGCGCCCAAAACATCGCCAAATAAAAGTGCGACCCGCGATTGTCCATACTGTGTAAGGTGGGTGTGGGTGACTTGCCTTTCATCAAGACATCTTCAATCGCCTCTCCCAAACACTCGGAGAGCACTTGTGCCTGTTGGTTGTTCATCGACCCAGCCAAGTGCTCTAAGGCGGCTTCCATTGCCAAGAACTCACCCAGTGAATCCCATGCCAAATGGTTTTCCTTGAGGATTTGCTGTACCAAAATCGGAGCCGTTCCACCAGCACCCGTTTCAAAGAGACCACCACCATTCATCAATGGAACCACCGATAACATCTTGGCACTGGTACCCAGTTCCAAAATCGGAAACAAGTCGGTCAAATAATCCCGCAACACATTACCCGTGGCGGAAATGGTATCCAATCCATCACGACAGCGTTCAAGGGTGAAATGCATGGCATCTTCTGGTGAGAGCATGTAAATCTCCAACCCTTCGGTATCGTGGTTTGGCAAGTATTGTTCTACTTTACGCATCATCTGTACATCAGAAGCCCGTTCAGGATTCAACCAAAAGACCACCGGGTTACCAGTTGCCCGAGCACGACGAACCGCTATACCTACCCAATCGGCAATCGGAGCGTCTTTGACTTGGCACATCCGCCAAATATCTCCCTTTTCCACCGCGTGTGAGGTAAGAACATTGCCGTGAGTATCCACCACTTCGACTGTACCATCGGCTTGCATTTGAAAGGTTTTGTCGTGTGAGCCGTATTCTTGAGCTTTTTGTGCCATCAAACCCACATTGGAGACTGAACCCATGGTGGTCACATCAAAAGCACCATGTTCTTTACAAAAATCAATCACCACTTGGTAAATTCCCGCATAGCAACGATCGGGAATGGTGAATTTACAGTCTTTGTGCACCCCACTCGGACACATCATCTGACCGGACCACCGCAACTTGGCGGCCATCGAAGCATCAATGATCACATCAGAAGGCACGTGCAAGTTGGTGACCTTGATATCGGTGTTGGGACAAGCCAAAGGATAACTGTCTTCCACCGCTTGAATGGCACTTTGGATTTCAGCCCGTATATCTGCATCCAAACTTTCCAATTTGTTCTCAAGAGTTCGCATCCCGTTGTTGGGATTAATGTTCAACGAAGCAAAGACATCGCCGTACTTCTCAAAAACATCAGCGTAATACGATTCAACCACTGCACCGAAAATGATGGGGTCAGAGACTTTCATCATCGTCGCTTTCAAGTGCACCGAAAACAAAACGTCCTGTGCTTTGGCCTCGGCAATCTGCTCCACCAAAAATGATTTTAAGGCCGCCAAAGACATTGCCGAAGTATCAAAGATTTCTCCCGCCAAGACCGGTACACTCTCTTTGAGAATCGTTTGCTCTCCATTTACATCTACATGGCGAATGGTCAAACTATCGGCCTTATCCATGGTGATTGCTTTTTCAGTACCAAAGAAATCACCCTCGGTCATGTGGGCAACGTGTGACTTGGAATCAGCGGTCCAAGCACCCATTTGGTGTGGGTTGGCTTGGGCATATTTCTTGACGGCTTTGGGTGCCCGTCGGTCAGAGTTCCCTTCACGCAACACAGGGTTGACCGCCGAACCTTTGACTTTGTCGTATCGGGCTTTGATGCTTTTTTCTTCATCATTTTGTGGTTCTTCAGGGTAGTTGGGGACTGCGTAGCCTTTCGATTGCAACTCCGCAATACAAGCCTGTATCTGTGGAATCGATGCTGAAATATTGGGCAGTTTCATCACATTGGCATGGGGTTGTTGCACCAACTCTCCCAAACTGGCAAGGGCATCCTCGACCCGTTGCTCTTCGGTTAAATACTCGGGGAAACGCGCCAAAATACGACCGGCCAAGGAGATATCAGACAGTTGTAATCCGACACCGACTTTCGACAAAAACGTCTCAAAGATGGGGAACAAAGAAAAGGTAGACATCATTGGAGATTCGTCTGTTTTGGTATACACGATGGACTGCGTCATGAAAGGCTCCGATGTTAAAATAGGATTGCAGTTTGCCACCACAAGCATATAAACTGCAAACAGTGTTATGAACTGATTTTCCGATTGGTTTTGTGTACAAGATCTAATAGAAATCCATCACTATCGCAACCCCTCTACCCACTGATATGCATCGAATTCCATTATTCTTTTGTTCTCTGTTTCTTTGTGGGGTTGCCTACTGGTTTCTCTATCCCTACCACTTTGCACTCCCCTATTTTGAAACCGATTTTGTCGATTATTGCATTGGCGTGTCACAGTGGAATGATTGGACGGAACACTTCCCACCAAAGCGCAGTCGATTGGCAGGGTTGTTGGCAGGAGTGTTGGGAGAGTATCTTGGAGTTTTACAAGGGCTCTCTTGGGCTGGTGTATTTTCGATGACAATGGTTGCCATTCTGCTCACTCAATGGCTAGAACGCCTTCGACCACTGGCAGGATGGTCTACTCTGGGGTGGCTACTGGCTTGCTCACCTTGGATTGGAATGGGTCGCTTTCTCAATTTCTATCCCACACTCACTTTGGGACTGCTGATCGGCACGGTACTGGTCTGGCTTGGTCTATCCAAAGATGTCCCACAATCATCGTTCACCAAGGGACTCTCTGTTGGTTTGGGCATTGGACTCTGTGCCTTAATTGATGCTCGGGGTTTAATTTGGAGTGGGTGGTTTATCCTACTCGGCCTGCTTTGGTCCCTTTGGCAGAAAGAGTCTTGGCGCTCGGTTGGGATTTTTTGGGGTGGACTGTTGTCGATGACCTCACTGGGTTGGTATCTCGGTCGATTTGCTTACGGTCCCTATTCTACATCGTTGGTTCGTCAATTGGATGTTCGACCATTACGAATGGCTTTGGGACTGGAAACAGGTTCTACAAGCCCTTTACCCACAGAGTTTCGCTGGGGTTGGGAATGGCATGGGGTCTTCGATAATCTTTTGTTTTTGCTCTGCCAACAAACAGAAGGATTGCCCAGTGGTGCACCAAGTGTCTACTGGTGGCTTTGGCTGGGGGGATTGCTGCTTGGTATCCTGATGATCTGTCGTAAACATCTCTTGTTGGTCTTGGTTTTATGTCCATCATTGTTGGCTTTTCTACAAATTGGACATGCCGTAGAAGAGCACCTCCGATTCTATCTCCAAACGCTTCCGATGTTGATGGGTATACTGGGATTGACAACGTCTTATCTCTTACCAACCAGCACCAAAGGTCGCATCGTTACCCTTGGTGGATTGATCGTTCTACTGCCCTACTTGTCTCTATTTGGTCCCCATTGGAACATCGAACGAGAAATCTCTCATAAAATGCTCAACCAAGCCCACCCCAATCATCCAGACTTGCAACAGCGCACCATTGTCTATGGTACCCCAATTCACATTCAAACCCTACCTGTCACCGAAATTGAACGTCAAATCACCCAAAACTGGGATAGAATGTGTACTGAAGCCCTTCAACAACATCCACCCACCTTATGGTTTGAAACCATCAAGGACAAGGAGTAGCCATGAACAAACTGATCAGCACAGGCATCTTGCTTGCCGGACTCGGATACTGTATTCAATCGATTGCCACCGCATTTGCCATGCCACAAACCGCCAGTATTTCTTTGGGGACTAATCCTGTGGAAAGTTTTTATGGCTATGACAACAACACCACGCTCACACTCAATCCAAACTATGATTTCATTTTAACCAGTGGATACAGTTCTGGTACCAGTTGTCGACTGTCTATCAATGGAACCTATGTCAATAGTACCGGAGCCAACTATAACTTCTTGTACTTCAATGCCAGTTACAACGGAAATAGCGCCTTCGTACAAGGTAATGGCCAACTGAAAATCCCTGCGGGAGCAACCGTGGCGATCACCAGTTGTGAACAATACTTATTTTCTGGATACTACGTCCAACCCTAAGACTTGTTAGTACGATACTGTACGCCGGGACATTCGCCCACACGTTCTCGAGGCTCGGTTTTCATTCGCTCCCAAAAGGGAAAAGTGCGACACTGTTCTGGACGTTGTTCGTATATTTTACACCCTTTATCAAAGAAGATACAGGCGTGGTCCCCTT
>CAKZLX010000248.1 GCA_937127265.1 uncultured Pseudomonadota bacterium | reverse complement strand
GATTAGACCCTCGTGCACGGGTGGAATTGCGTTCGCTGTTGCAGATACTGGCTGAACAAGGCAAAACGATTTTGATCTCGTCACACATTTTGGCTGAACTCACCGAAATTTGCACCCATGCTGTGGTGATTGAACAAGGGTGTTTGAAAGCCGAACGCTCTTTGGTCGGGATAGATAGCCCCTCGCTTACAGAAACGGACACTGATAGCGAAACACCAGTACAGCCAACGGTCAATTTGTACATCGAAACTTTAAGTAATGTGGAATTTGTGTGTACACTTCTTCAAGAAATGGATGGTGTGGAAAGTGCAGTGGCCCATGAAAAGGGTGTGTTGTTGATCTTTCGAGGTGACAAAGTGGCCCAAGCCAATCTTTTGAAAAGCCTTGTCGAACAGAATGTACAACCTGTGCGTTTTGTCGAACAAAAAATGGATTTGGAAGACTTATTCTTGTCCTTAACAGAGGGGAATGTACAATGATGAAACAGTTAAAACCCTTGTTGGACTGGATCGATAAACACAGCAATCCGATTGCCTTGTTGGAAACCCGTCAAATCTTGGTCTTGCGACGAACCACCATTGTCTATTCGTTGTTGGTACTGTTGTTGTTTTTGATGTCCTATTTTATGATTGTGAAAACCGAAGATGGTTTACCAGCAGTGTTGTTAGGCGCCTATGCCATCGTTGCCACATTGATCGTACCGGCACAGATTTTGTTTAACAGTGCAGAGCGGTGGTCGAAAGACAAGTTGGAAATGTTGCATTTGACACGCCTACGTCCGATTGACATTGTGCTGGGACGTATTTTATCGGGTGCTGGTCTGTTGATCATTTTAGGCTCGGTGATTTTGCCTTTTGTTGCACTCACCTATTTGATTCCGGGTACACAGATTGAATTGGTGCTGTATGGAATGCTCTTTACCTTCTGTGTGGGTGTGTTGGTGATTCTTCTCACGCTCAATGTGACTTGGCGTTTGGAACAGTATAGTTTTGCCACGCTGGGAAAGATTTTCTATTTTGGGATGTTGTTGCAGGGCTCTTTTGGATTGGCTGGGCTGATGACGGTGTTGGTGAATGAGGTATCCTCTTCCGAACTTACCGGGATACTCAAAGCACTGCCTTGGGTGATTGGTACTTGTATGATCTTTGCCTACTTTGGGTTTGTGCAAGCGATCAACTTGTTTCGTCACGTCGAAAGCAATCGGAGTACTCCATTGCGAGTGGGGTATGTGATTACACTGCTCTTTTGTTTGTTTGCGGGTGGTCAACTATTCCCCATAAAGGAGTTTTTGCTGTCTACTGCTGGTAGTGTCTACGTTCTATCGGTGTTAACCTTGCCTTTGATGCTGGAAAACGAACTGGTTGGCCGCAATGTCTTTGTCAATCTACCCACCACAAAATGGAAACGGGTACTGCTATTTCCCTTGATGCCCAGTGTTGGCTCAGCGATAGTGTTTTTGTTGCTGATGTATATTCCCTATCTGGTGATATTTTTTGGGTACACCCACAAACTGCCTACGAATATAATGGTCTATGTGATGTGTCAACTGTTCGCGCTCAATACCTTGATTTTACCTCGTTTCCGAGATTCTCGTTTGACCGATACTTTGAGTAAGCGCAATTTGGTTGCTGCTTTGTATCTGCCAGCGTTGATGGTGCCATTTTTGTTGTTGGCATTTTTCTTCCAAGACGGATTCTTTTTGAAACTCATGGGTACTTGGGTTTTTCCATTTGCCTATGTGCCTGAATTTTTTGGAAATAAGGCTTTAGAGGGTGCGATGTGGATGTCAGTCGTACTAACAATTGGATCGTTGTTGCTCAATGCCAAGTTGATTCGACGTTCCTATGATGTGTTGGTCAATCTCAATCACCCTCATACGTTACATCCTTCGCAAGAAGAACAAACTGATGTAGAGAGTGAACTAGCATGACACCCTCTCGTGCTGTGTTGGAGGCATTGTCTGCCTATGAGTGGGCAGTATCTTCCAAGCCGAGGGGCTTGTCTGGACCACCATTGGGCGCCGGTGCCGGACAGTCCACTGAGTTTCTCGATCACCGAAAATATGTTGCGGGAGACGATATTCGTCGGATTGATTGGAATGTAGTCGCTAGAACCGATCAATTGTTGATCAAACGGTACCAAGAAGAAATTCGTCCAAGTGTGGTGGTCTTGGTGGACGACTCAAGTTCGATGAGTGTCTATCCTGACAAGGCACAGGCTACCTATGATGCTGTAGCCTGGATACACCAATCCTTGAGTGGATTGGAAGCTACGGTGAAAGTCCTCGGATTGGAACAAGGTTCTCTCAATGATCTGCAAACGGTTCGTGGTGATTGGCAAACGGCATCGGTGAGTACCTTGGCAGAAGGGATCCCGAGACGTCTTCAAACCATTCCTCAAGGGTCTCATGTGGTGTTGATTAGTGACTTGTTGAGCCCACACGACCCTTCACGATTGGCCTTGATGTTGCGACAACGAGCGCATCGCTGTACGGTGATTCAAGTGTTGGGACATGAAGATTGGCAGGTAGAACTGGGACGGATTCAAATGCAGGACTCGGAAACGGGAGAAATACGTACCTTGACCGTAGATCAGCAGATGCTTGATCGCTATCACCAAAGGGTGGAACAGTTGCAAACCGACTGGCGAACCGCCTTGCAAGGATGGGGGGAGCTGTTGGTCTTTCAGTGTCCTCAACACTGGACTACGCTGGCTGAAGCCTTACTGATTACCGGATGTCTGTCGGTGCGCACGGGGTGATTTAGTTCTTCATGCTTTC
>CAKZLX010000247.1 GCA_937127265.1 uncultured Pseudomonadota bacterium | reverse complement strand
CTTAATTGAAGGACAACAACGGATCAGTTTGGGCAGTTTGGCTAGATGGTGTGAGTTAATTGAAGGTTGCATCGAGAAAAATTTAGATATCGCCCAATTTTATATTCAGCTCCTAGGCAGTCCAGAAATATTTATCGGTGCCAAGGAAAATCGTTTGAGCACCTTATTACAACGCTTGGCACCAATCAGAAACACCCTGATGCATAAAACGACCGGTGGTAATACCAGCCATCAACAAATGATTTCATTGTGCTTTCACACTTCTCAACTCGAACAATGGTGGAATGAACCTATCAATTGTGAAAGTCCAATTAACCACATGCTTTTTCATAGGTATGATATTTGGACCAACACCAATCGTCATCCTTAGGGATAAATGGTACTACTTTGTAATATAGAGAACTTACCACTTGGCAATGCAGTTTTGTACGGAATGACTTGAACGCCCATAACTCACAATCACCACATCCAAATTGGCCTGCTCAACAATTTTCATCGCCCGTAGAATGGCATCGGTAATCCATTCGGTTGGATTTCCAAAGGCTCCTCCTCCCAATAAAGTTAAATAGACCGTACGTTGCCCTGTCTGCTTGGCGTTTTGTACAGCCGTAAGCAATGTAAGTTCATAGGCTGCATCCAACACCAAACGCCCTAAAGGCTCCCAGATTTGAGAATGAACCCTTGAATAGGCTACCGGCATTGCTGAACAATACAGTTGATGGACGATTGGTCCTGCATTATCATCATCCGTCGCAATAGTCACTTCCACATTGCGATGCACCCCAATACGCAACAACGACAGATACTGATCACGATTGACACCTGACAACACCTCGTTTATTTCGCTCAACTTCAAGGCCGTCGGAAGAACGTATCCATTCTGCATCCGCCATGGTTCCGAGATGCCTTTGGACTCAAAAGCCTGTTCCAAGTCCATCATCGTATCCACTTGTTTACTGGCGGTTTGTCCAATTTGGTCTCCAACAGGAACAAAATAGTTGCGATAAATCGTCCCCGCACCAGCAGCAATGGCACAGGCAGGACCTTGGGTTCGATCGTAAGCGTAGCCAGTGACGCCTTGTTCGGGGGTGACCGAAGGCCCAACCATTTCCAGTAAGTTGCACTGTGATGCCACTTGAAAGATGGCGTTTTGGTTGGCGGGATCGCAATGTAGCGTCTGGACATTGGCAACGACTTCTCGTAGGGTGCTTCGAGAGGCTTTTTGGTCGACTTGGTCTTCGGATAACAACGGTAACACTTGCTCCCGAACGCTAGCCAAACTGGGAATCGTCAATATTCCCGAACGATATCGTTTGCCATTTGCTTTTGATGTCATCCATTCGCCAGCCACAGATATATTCTGATAGACATCCGCAGGTGTTTCAAAGAATCCAACCAAATCTGAAAACCAATTCATAGAAGCTCCTCACTATTTTTCGATTTCTAGAAACAACGTAGGCAAGTCTCGTATTCGGACATCATTCTCAACGATGCTGAACACCGTGGTCGCCATACTGACTTAATACAGTATCCATCGCTTGTTGCAATTGTTCATTACAAGCCTCTGCACTCAAGGTACCATCGGGGTTGGCAAATACCATTTCAAAAGTGATGGCTCGTTGTGCTCCCTGTTCATTTTCAAAGGTAAAGAGATCGACAATCGAGACCTTCACCTCAGCCTCAATCGAGGCCAATGCGTCTTGAATCTCACTGGCCATTAACTGGTTGGGTAGGGAAAAGGCAATCGTTCGAGTTAATGGCTGATGCACTGGAGGCAACACATAAGCAATCTTACGAGCCTGCTGATGGAGAACGGATTGATCAATTTCAAAATAGCAAGGGCGTACACGTTTGATTTTAAAATCTGTGCAGATCTGAGGATGAATCTCGCCCAAAACACCCACACAGAGTTCTCCAAGCCAAATGGTTGCCTGACGATAAGGATGAAGCAATGGAGATAACAGATGATCTGTACCTGTTTTCACCGTAAGTCCCAATCCCAATTTAATCGACAACTCTTCAATCAACCCCTTCAAATACAAAGGGGTCGCTTGCGGGGCTTTGGACTGCCACGTTTGTGCACGTTCGGCCCCAGAAACGACTCCCCATAAGACCAAACGTTCATCACAAACACCATTTGATGCCGCTGGATTCAAATGAAAAGTTCGTGTCCATTCATAGACTTTGAGGTCTTGCACATTGCGGTGTTTGTTTTTACGCACACAGTCAATAGCTTGTAGCAAGCAATTGTTTTTCAGCAACGAGTAGCCTTTATCCAAGGAGTTTTGGGTTTCGACATGGTGATGCAAGGGATGACCTGCTGGCAATTTGAGCTTATCAAAGTCAGTACGACCATAAAAGCCATCGGTAATCACCTCAAAGAATCCAGCCCCAATTAAGGTTTCTTCAAGAATGTCTCGGTGTTGTTCAAACAAAGATGGCAAAGCACCCTTGTCGATTTTGGGTAGAGTGGTTGGAATGGCATTGTACCCAATCGACTTGGCAATCTCTTCATATACATCAAATACGGTCTCCACGTCCCACATGCGATGGGTTGGGACATAGACATGAAAACCAGTGGCACCAGCCGATTCCAGTTCAAAGCCATATCGCTCCAATCGCGACTGTACTTCTGCGGGGTCCAGTGAAACGCCCAAAAAACGGTTCAGTTCAACCACTTCCAAGTGTAAAAGACGACGCGTACTTTCCCAAGCGCCAACCTCTGTGGTCTCGCCAACCAGTTCCCAACCGACGGATTCCAACAATTCCACCACTCGACCGGCACCCACAATCGCCAGTTCCGGATCAGCCCCTCGCTCAAATCGAGCCAAAGCATCGGTGTGTAGTCCTAAGGCACGACCTGTCTTTCGTACTTGAACAGGATCGAAGCAAGCCGACTCGATGATGATATCGGTGGTGTCTTCAGTTGTTTTGGAATCTTCACAGCCAATCACACCAGCAATCGCCAAAATCTTTTCCTCGTCAGCAATCACAATGGTACCCGCAGGAATTTCACGCTGCGTCTCTTCAAATAGCAACCATGCCTTTTCCCCTTCGAGACTCAAACGGATACGAATGGTTCCTTTGACTTTTGCCGCATCAAATACGTGGGTGGGTTGTCCGATTTCCAAATTGGAAAGATTGGTCGCGTCCACTGGAGCGGTCAAGGAATGGATACCGGCGGCTTCAAGTGGCTCCAAGTCAATCTCCGACAAGGCCTGCAACTCGCCACTACGCTTCATTTGGGTGGCAGTGTATCGGAGACACAAATCGGTTTCATTTTGCACGGGATAACCGTTACCGATGGTCAACACACGGCTCAAAGGACCGCAGATATCATTTCCTGTACGACCAGAAATTTCTCGGGCAATTCCCAAATAACAATGGTGATCACCACGATTGGCAAGTAGTTCCAAACCGAAAACCACATCCCCATCGCTTTCTTCCATTCGCTTGACTTCAAGACCAATGTCATCCAACAAGTGACGCAATTCCTTTGGGGGTTGCGATAGGTTAATGTGTCGACGTAAAACGTTCAGAGAGATGTTCATTTGTTCCCCCGAATCATTGCCTGAAGCAATGGTATATCTTGATCATAAAGTGGTTTTACTGCTGGTGCATTGACCCGTTGTGCAGCCATACGGGTTGTACCCAGTCCAAAAGCAATCCCCGATACTTTGTTGGGATCAAATCCGAATGTTTCAAAGACTTTGGGATGTACCATACCGGCACCCAAAATCGTAACCCAACCAGCCCCGTGACAAGCCGAGCACCCCTCACCTTTGCAAGAAGCACACTGCATATCCACACCGACTGAAGGCTCGGTATAGGGATAGAACTTTGGCTTAAAGCGTATTGGGTGATCACCGTACAAGGCTTGGGCAATGAAAGCCAAAATCCCTTTCAAATCGGCAAAGGTCAAACCTTCATCAATCCAAATCCCCTCGAGTTGGTGAAACATCGCTAAGTGAGTGGCATCCACGGCTTCGTTTCGATACACACGCCCCATACTGGCAACCCGAATCGGCAACTCCTTTTGGGTTTCCAAGACACGGGCTTGAACGGTGGTGGTATGAGAACGCAACAACTTACCACCAGTGACCCAAAAGGTATCTTGCATATCCCGTGCGGGATGGTGTTTGGGAATGTTCAAAGCATCAAAGTTGTGAAAAGCATCTTCGATTTCGGGACCATCCACCCACTCAAACCCCAACTGACGCAAAACATCCAAACAACGGCGCTCCACTTCAGTGACTGGATGACGTCCTCCTTGTTGTGGAAAAACACCGGGCATCGACATATCCATCCACTCT
>CAKZLX010000246.1 GCA_937127265.1 uncultured Pseudomonadota bacterium | reverse complement strand
CACCAGTATGCAAAGACAATGATTGAACCTGTACTTGCTTTTCCAACTCATCAATGGCCAGTTGACACCCGAGCATCTCTGCGAAATTGCATAAACGCTGGCGGTGACCTGCCCAGTATAACGGTACCCCTTCTTCGACTCGAATGGTGGTACAAACCGATTTTTGCGACATCAGATGGATGCTGTGGGCAATTGCCAATGTTCAAGTGCCGGCAAAACATTCTCACGGGGCTTGGGAACAGTCACACAGTCTGGCCAGGTAATCCAAAATGGACTTGGTGGACCGTGCACCGTACATTGAAACTGTTCATCCAAAGCGACCAACGCACCCTCGGGAACCTCTTCCCAAATGTCATCCTCACCGATAGGCTCGCTGGAAAGCAACAAATGATTACACTGTCTGCGCCGCCCTTCTTTCAACCGAGGTAGAAATCCAGTCAGACAAATTTTATTGGGCTCTGCACAGGTTTCCGCATCTGGACATTGCTTTTTTTGGGTGGCGATAAACAATTCCAAACCTGCTCGCCGACCAAAAAGTCGTTTGCCATTGGTCAAGATGTAATTGATTTTGGGAGCATCTGGCTCTCCGACCTCTTGAACCCAAGCGAATATTTGGTTGATGGCTTCTTGTTGGGCTTCGACCATCTCGGCCATCGAAATCATCGATTTGCCATCAGGAGAACACCCCCGTTTCACCATTGCCGAAAGCAAGAAGTAAAAGATGGTTTCCGAGTCGGTACTGCCAAACAATACCCGTTGATACACCGGTAAGATTTCAGCCCGCAGGCGATCTTTAATTTTCTCAAACCCAAAAATGGTGCCATTGTGTGCAAACAACCATTTGCCATAGCGAAAAGGATGAGAATTGATCGGATCTATCTCTCCGACAGTGGCTTTGCGAATGTGAACCAGTAGTGTATTCGATCTCAACCCCTCGGAAAAACGCCGAAAAGAATCATCCTGTGCCGCCCCTTTGGAAGTGCGAAACAAATAGGGGTCATCATCAATAAAATAGCCAATCCCCCATCCATCAGAGTGATAAGAGGCTTGGGTTGCCATCGCATTTTCAGCAACGATTAACGAACGATGGGCTCTACTTTCTACACTGGAACGAAATCCAAACAATCGACACATACTCGTCTCTCCTTCTTTCATCATAATGATTCTGAAAATTGATGTCTAGTCAATGCCAAAGAAAGCAATTGTATTTTTGGTTGAAAATGGGATACAAATTGCCATGCTTAATCTTGGTTTGTGGGAAATGCTGATGGTGGCGGGCGTAGCGTTGGTCTTTGTAGGACCCGAGCGCTTACCAGAAATGTTGCGATTCTTGGGACGTACATACGGCAAGATTCGGGCGATGACCTATGACATCCGTCGTGAGTTCACCCTTGAAGTAGACAAGGCTGTGGCCGAAGAACGAACCCGTGTCATGCAAGAGCGACGAGCAGAAATGCGACGACGTATTGAAGAGGAACGCCAACGTAAAGCCCAAGAAAACAATGAAACGTTGTCTCCTGAACCAGAGTATGAAGCCTTTGGCATGGAGCCACAACAATCTAGCGTTTCACCAAGCGAAGCCGTACAAACAGACACAGAAAGCGACGACAAAACCTCATGACGCCTTCTAAAACCCCAAACGATAAAGACCTACCCATCATTGAGCACCTCACCGAGTTGCGTGACCGTGTGGTATGGGCAGCCTTAGCCACACTCCTATCTGTGGCCATTTGCTTTACCTATGTTGGACCCATTTGGGACTTTTTGGTTGCACCACTCAACGATGCCTTGACTGCCACTGGTAAAGGTTCTTTGGCAACCCACGATGTCTTTGAAGGGATTATCACCCAGTTAAAAGTGTCCTTGCTCGCGGGAATTTTACTGGCCTCCCCTGTTATTTTCTATCAGATTTGGAAGTTTATATTTCCAGCCCTAACAGAAAAGGAAGCCTCTTTGATACTTCCGGTATCCTTTGCTTCGACTTTGCTTTTCTTTGGTGGTGTCAGTTTTGGGTACTCGGTGATTTTTGAATACCTGTTTCCCTTTGCCTTGGAAGTCACAGCCGACAATGTAGAGGCGGTACTGTCCATCAATTCCTACTTGGGTACCTCAACCAAACTATTGTTGGCATTTGGACTATCCTTTCAGTTGCCAGTCATTGTTTTCATGCTTGCTAGACTGGGTATGGTCGATCAACATGACTTGATGAAGTTCTTTCGCTATGCGGTGGTCATCATTCTTATTTTATCTGCCTTACTCACACCACCAGACCCCTTATCACAGATGCTGATGGCGATTCCGCTGATCGTTTTGTATGGGGTTAGCATTGTGATTGCCTATATCTTTAGCACCAAAGAACGTGATGCCTTACCAGAAAATGACGATATGTCTGAGAACAAATAGCCTAGGCTTTGGATTTTCGACAGACGAAGTGTAGGTACCGCGCCATATCTCGATACACTGGTTGGGTAGAGTATTGCAATTCTAAGTGCAAATAGGTATCTGCAGACTGCCACAGCCTCTCACGAACGGTTGGATTCAAAAAGTCGTGAAAAATACGAACCCCAGAAATACGCTCCACCACCATCCCCCGTTCAGTCAACCATGCTTCGATTTGGGCAATCGTAAAGGCATGTTTTGGGGTCAATGAATTTCCAAAGCCATGTAGACGTTCTGACAGAACCTTTTCTATCCGACCAAAGAGCACATTTTTCCAAACCAAAGCTACCTCGTTAAAGACCATCAGCGAAAGTGTGCCACTTTCGTCCACTCTCTCTACTACTTGTGACAATACCACCTCAGGTTCTTCTACCCATTCCAGAACCGCATGACAACACACCAGTGGATAGGCACCTTGCGTATCTTGGATGGCTTGATGTTGCCAAGTGATCGTGCCCCACTTGTCGGTGGCAACAGTCTGCTTTTCTCGCCACATCGCTTGTCCTTCGGCCAACATCGCTTGGGATATATCCACCACGGTGGTATCGGTTCCCAAGGGTGCAAACCGTTGACCAAACAACCCAAAGCCGCCACCGGCTTCCAACATCCGAGCCGGTGGATTCTCAAACAATCCAGCATCCCGAAGATCTCGTTCCAAGACTGCCATCCGAATAGCCCCTTTACTGCCACCATAAATCTTACGGGCAAACTTGGTCGCCAAATCATCAAAATTGCGATCTGCCATGGTACACTCTTAGGGACGATTGGCAATGATAGTCGCACGAGTCGGAGCCGAATGTCCTTCCACAGTACGATTGGGGTCGTTGGGGTCTAAAAAATCAGGCAATGATTTCCACGTCATCCATTCCGTAGAACGTTGTTCTTCAACACTGGTTTGATTGATGTCGACACAACGCACATTGACAAAACCCACCCGTTCCATCCACAGCATCAAAGCTTCCACCGATGGTAAACACCATACGTTGTTCATCACCGCATAACGACCGGGTGGTACAAATACAGTGGTTGCATCCCCTTCCACCACCAAAGTTTCCAAAATGACCTCGCCTCCTTTACGCAACACTGAACGAAGATGATCGAGGTGCTCAAAGGGAGATTTCCGATGATACAAGACCCCCATCGAGAATACGGTGTCAAAGGGAAGAATTCCTGCGTCAAACTCTTCAAGAGTGACAGGTAGAGATGCGGCTTTCGGGTTGCCAAGGAGGTGCTTGATCAAGGCGAATTGGCAATGAAATAACACGCTCGGATCAATGCCCAACACCTCTGAAGCACCTGCCTCAAGCATCCGCCAT
>CAKZLX010000245.1 GCA_937127265.1 uncultured Pseudomonadota bacterium | reverse complement strand
CTGTTTCGATGGATGCGCTTCACTTCATGCAACCTGTTCACAAAGGGATGGTGGTTATTTTAAAGTCTACGGTCAATGCCGCTTGGAACACTTCGATGGAGATTGGGGTTCGTATAGAAAGCGAAGATCCACTGACCGGTGAGCGTTTGCATTGTTGCAGTGCTTATTTGACTTTTGTTGCCATTTCTGAAAAGGGAGAGCGCCAAAGGTTACCGAAACTTACTTGTGATGGCAATGAAGATTGGGAACGTCGCCGAAATGAAGCCCAAGAACGTCGTGACTTGCGATTAAGAATACGCACCGTTCGTCAGACTGGTGGTGTGTTGAAATGTGAAAGTTTGATTCGTTGAAACAAATAGAAACAAGATGTTAGGTGCTTGAAACAATTAATCCGAAATGTTTCATTGCATCAATAGCATCTTTTTTGGTTTTAAACACAGCGATGAAACGATTTTTATGACAAAAGATTGAGGCAGTACCAGTAACGGCACTTAACTCTTCATCTCGTAAACCAGCCCACGACTCAGGGAACGAACGCTTTTGAGCAAAGGAATCAATGGTTGGTGGTATGGCTGAAACTTGCCATGTTTCATACATCGTTGGATACATGACAAATTCGGTTGGGTGAGTTTCACCACCATGTGCATAATAGGTTCCCTTCCAAGAGAGGTATTGGGGGAACTCTATGATATTGCTGAATTCACGTGGGCCATTCATCGCTGTGAGAACAAATTGTTTCGCTTGTTTATCAAGATTGTATTTGGCTTCAACCCCTTCAATTATTCCACTGGCAATACTGACGGCCTTATGAAATTGCTGATCGAATTCGATCAGGGTATTGGCAGATGCTGTAAACAAACTCACCATTCGACTGAAACAAGGAACATTGGCTCGTTCTTCGACTCTTCCATTGTCTACATCATCCACATATTCTACGATATCATGATGCAATCGTTGACCCAATTCCGTGTCTATCCAGTTTGATTCGATTAACCATGCCAAGACCATACCGGCTGAACTCAAGGGTCCTGTATATTCATTTTGATGGTGATCAAAACGACCACTTGTTGGATCATAAATACCACCCACATCAAAGACAATATCGGCACGCTCAATGATTTGCGGATCCCTGGTGCGGGTCAGTGCCATTTGATTTCGTAGCGGATGAAAGTGGCGAAGGAGTGCATAAGCCAATACATCATCGGCATGAAACTTTCCAGAATGGGTGATAACATTCATTGATATCTCCAAAGAGTACAAGTATGAAACGATTTACAGAACCTGAAACGATTGAAGTCGATAAAATTAAAGGGTCTCGATTTATTGTAACCACATCTCCGATTGAAAGTGAGCAATCTGTACAGACTATTTTGACTGAATTGCGTAAACAACATCCCAATGCCAACCATCATTGTTGGGCTTATCGACTGGGGGATATCGATCGTTCAAGTGATGATGGTGAGCCATCGGGTTCGGCAGGGGAGCCTATTTTACAGAGAATGAAGCGACATCAATTGATGGACTCTTTGATTGTTGTCACCAGATATTTTGGTGGAACCAAGTTGGGGGTTGGAGGATTGGTTCGCGCCTATGGTGGTTCTGCTGGTGAGGCTATCGAGACAGTCAAGGTCCAACAGTTGGTCAACCTGGCTCTATTTGAAGTAGAGATGTCTTATTCTGATCAATCGCTGATTAAGTCGATTGTTCAATTGATGAAAGGAAAAATAGTTGTCGAAAGGTATACGGATACAGTATATGTAAAGGTTCAGATAGAGCCCCATGATACTGAGCGATTTGTTGTGCAGTGTCGTGATCGTACCGCGGGTAGGGTTGTGCCGAGTGCACTCGGAAATTGTTGGATAGTCCAAGAATAGGAACAGTATGGAAAAGTTTAAAGAATTGTTGGCAGAGTATGGTCAATTTGCCATTGTGATTCACCTGTCTTTGTATGTGTGTACCTTTGCGGTGTTTTTTATGATTATCCAATTTGGTATGAAGGATTGGCTATTGGGACATATTGAAAGCCTATTGGGAAAAGAGTACGCCCAAGCGGGAACGATTTTGTTGACGATGGCGGCAACCAAATTGACCCAGCCATTGCGATTGATGCTTTTGATTCCACTGGTACCATTTTTGAAAAATAAATGGGATGAACGAACGGGGACTCATTCAGAATAGGTTTCGGCAATCTGTTCGGCGGTTTGTTTTCCCAAGTAATAACAGGCTGTGATGCTACCTGAAAATCCCCAACCAACCTGTGGAGTTCCTAGAAAACCGGCTGATTCTCCGACGGTATAGAGTCCTTCGATAATGGTTTCACCCATTTGGTTGACCGTGGCGCCACCAAAACTTTTACCGGTACTCAATTGCAATTCAACGGCATAGAAAGGCGGTGTTTGCAATGGAGGCAGTCGAGAGATGTCTTTACCCAAGGCGTCGGAACCTTGTTGAATTCCCGTATTGTAAGTAGATACGGTATTGAGTGTGGTATTGACATCAAGGTTTAAGTCTTGTGCGAGATCTCGTAACTCTGGGTATGCAGTGAGACCTGTCACTTCGGCATACTGGGTGCTGGTTAATATTGGAGGTGTTGTGTAGTTGTATCCCATGCCTTGAAAGAAGGTTCCTTCCCAAAGCGGTTGATCAAAGATGGCAAATAACCGTTGGTGTTCGAGCATGAATTGTCCACTGCGCAGGGATTGCGTGTACTGTTCATTGAAAGGGCGTTCTCCATCTTGATTGAGAATTAAACTTCTTTCTAATGCCGGTATAACCATGATTTCTGGTGTACCCAAATTCACATCTGTGACACCATGAGCATAGAGTCCAATGTGTTTCATGTTTTGTAATGGAACCGATAGTTCTGTGAGCCAAGGAATAGCATCTCCAACCATCCCAAACCAAGCTTCCATGTGCCAATTGTAGTTGTCAATTTCTGGCAGACTTTCTGAAACAATTGTTTCGTTTCGTGCAAATCCACCAGTAGCAATCACTACATTGTCGGCATAGTAGACATTGTTTTCAGTAGTTACAATGAATACATTTTCTTGCTTTTCAAGGGCGGTGACAGTTTGATTGTGTTTTGCGTATGGGCTTAAAAGTTCAGACCAGAGGGCAAGTGGATGAGGTGTATCGGGGGAGAGAGCGTGTAGACGTGGGACAGAACCAGCCCCAATATCAGGTTGTACACTAGAAAATGAAATATCATAGGAGGTAATCCATTCCAGAATGGAGGCACTTTCTGTAATAAAATGCTCGACTTGATCATCGGGTACAGACCCTGTAAAATCTTCCCATTCGGTTATGGCAGTGGTGGGGGAGTCTATAATTCCTTGATCGATTTGCCAGGGCGTGTTGACGGCAAAGAATCGACCTGCATGAATACCTGCTCCACCAAGTACTGATTCTTTTTCCAATATGAGAGGTTCAATATCTAATTCCAGTAGTCGGATAGCGGTTGAGATGCCACTTGCTCCACCACCAATGATGATCACAGGGTGAACAGGAGAATATACTGGATGGTCATCTCCGTTTGATATAGAGTCGGGTGCGTTACAGGCTAGAAAAAAGAGTATAAATGACACGGTGAATTGGTGGGGTGAAATAAATTTTGAATGAAAAACATCCTTTTTTTTGGATTTTCATCATTTGTCGTTATTGATCAGTGTAGTATTTATCATAATCTAAAATTTCAACAGGGGTTCACAATGCCTTTAGATCCGCAAAACACACTGTCTACCAAACCAACGATGGCCGAAGCCGAAGCCGCAGTGCGCACTTTAATTCGCTGGGCGGGAGATAACCCAGATCGAGAGGGGTTGATTGGGACACCAAATCGTGTTGCTCGAGCATACCAAGAATTTTTCGCAGGATATACAGAAGATCCTGTTGAAATGTTGCAACGTACTTTTGAAGAAACCGATGGTTATGACGAGATGGTATTGCTCAAAGACATTCGATTGGAAAGTCACTGCGAGCATCACATGGTGCCAATTATTGGCAAAGCGCATATTGCTTACTTACCGGGTCAACGAGTGGTTGGAATTAGCAAATTGGCTCGGGTGATGGAAATCTATGCCAAACGCCTGCAGATTCAAGAGAAGCTGACCGCTCAAGTCGCCAATACCTTGTTTGAAGTATTGCAACCACGGGGAGTGGCTGTGGTGATTGAGGCAGCACATCAATGTATGACCACAAGGGGTGTCAAAAAGTCTGGAGTCACAATGGTGACTTCTAGAATGCTGGGGTCATTCCGAAGCAATACAGATTTACGAAATGAATTTTTGGCGATGATTCGATAAGGGTCTTTGCTGTATGGCTGAGGTGGTTGCGTTGTATTTAATTGCGCAATCATGATACCTTGTCTCCAACGTTGGAGACACGATGACTGAAAGAGATTCCTTTTGGGA
The DNA here is from genome assembly GCA_937127265.1 of uncultured Pseudomonadota bacterium. Lineage (GTDB taxonomy): Bacteria > Myxococcota_A > UBA796 > UBA796 > UBA796 > CAJWHX01. The sequence goes on along the minus strand of CAKZLX010000245.1, from coordinate 2,558 downwards.
AAATGCTGGAAAGACAGCACTAGATTGGTTATTTGCGATAGCGCTGACTCTCGTGGGATTTTGGTTGTTGTCTTGGTGGCGTACACCAGACTTACCAGATCAGGCTCCTTCTTGGACTTTGCAAAGTATAGAAGGAGAGAAGGTCTCTTTGGCCGACTTTGAAGGCCAAACCGTGGTGTTAAATTTTTGGGCTACCTGGTGTGGTCCGTGTAAGATGGAGATTCCAGAATTTCGAAAGTTTGTGGAAGAACACCCCGAAGTGCCTGTTCTCGGAATTGCGGTAGATGGAAATCGCAATCAACTTCGTCAGTTTGCCAAACAAAACAAGATGAACTATCCAATTTTACGTGCAGATAAAGATATTCAACAAGAGTACAATGTATCTTCTTTGCCGATGACGGTTGTTGTGGGTAAAAGTGGTCAGGTTGAAGATGTTCACGTTGGTGTCATGATGTCTAGTCAATTGGAGTGGGCTACAGGCGTGGAGTAAGAGTAGTTCTTGTTACTATTGACTCCGGTTATAGGTGGTTATAGGGTTTTTGATGGTATGTATGGGGATGGAATTTTTTCATTTTCTGTATATAGATACAGAATTCTCTATCATTTTTAAAATTTTGGTTTGATCTTAATGAGTATCTATGCTGATATCATGGCATAGACTGTTCGATTGGATGGGTATTTTTTTGAGTTTTTTCAGCAATATTATACAATATTGTGATAGTGTCCATTTCTAGGATGTTCTGGCGGATTGCGCTTATTGCTATCCTATAGCATTTGATATTTCTTATGTGTTATGTTTTGTATATGATATTTATTTACAAAAGTATAATATATCTTTAATGTGATATAGTGTACTTGGATTATATCTTATAACTGCACTATAAGTCTAGACATCTGATTGTTGTCTAAAAATGGACGGTATAGTGACTTTACACAAAAAAAGGCCAGCATGCTGGCCTTTCTCACGTCAAATCTTTATTATTCTGTAATCAGTAACGAACTCAGAATTGTCAACCCCATTGGAACTTCAAGGACACCATCAGAAGATGCTGTAGATTCAGTAATTTGCCAAGACTGATTTTCATAGTCACCATTGTGGATTTGATATGTCGTTCCACTCACAATATTCTCGTTGCTCCACATTAAAGTAGCACCTGTTTCCAAATGGGTGTCGAAAGGACCAAAATACCATCCGGCTAAAACTTTCTCAGGTGCAACATGCTCCAAAGGAAGTCCCCCACTTTCCAAGTCGATCGAGGTCGACATGATCGTTTCTGTTGTGCCATCTAAGTTGCTAACAACGAGGCCATTTCCTGCATCAAAATCTGTATCGGTCGGACCAGTATGCGTAAACTCAGGAATCACAAGAGGTGACGTTAATGCAAAACTTTCGGTTGGTGTCAGAATTGTTAATGGATTGGCATATTTGTCGGCATCGATGGTTGGTACAATATCGAATGCATAAGGCATATCGCTGGGTAGCGTTCCTTCTGGAAAACAGAAGCCTGAATCACCCCATTTGGCTACATAGCAAGTATCAGCGTTACACATTTGTACACGAACATTTCCTTGTGCTTCGGTTCCATCAGCAAAAATAATTTCTCCTGTCATACCGATGCCATCGAGTCCTTCGAGAGGGGCGCAAGGATCTGTTTCTGTGGTGTCAGCGGTATCCGTTGTGTTGGTATCAGTGGTTTCGGTACCTGTATCGGTGGATTTATCGCCACAAGCGAACAAGTTTACTATCAAAAGTAGCATTTTTTCTCCTGTTTAAAATTTTAAAAAAGTATGTTAATGCATTTACTCTAACACATCTTTGCTCAAATATTTAGTCCAAGAGTTCTTCGATCTCGTGAAGTGATAATTTGGATATTGAATCAGAGAGGATATCTTGGGCGATGTGCCTTTTCTCTTGTTGTAGTCGAAGAATTTGAGTTTCGATGGTATCTTCTGCAAGTAGACGTATCACGGTTACTGTTTGAGTTTGACCGATTCGATGTGCTCTGTCGGATGCTTGATCTTCAATTGCTGGATTCCACCAAGGGTCGAGATGAATTACTTCAGTAGCTTGGGTTAAATTGATGCCACTTCCACCTGCTTTTAGAGAAATTAAAAATATGTTTGGTGTTCCTTCTTGGAATCGCTCAATTTCTATCTGTCTTTGATTTGTGGGGGTGCTGCCATCAAGATAGCAATATTCCCAATCTCGTTCGAGGATTCTTTCTTTCATCTTTTGAAGTAATTGAACGAATTGACTGAAGATTAGTACTTTTCGATTTCCTTGGTTTATTTGTTCCAAAAGTTCCATTGCTCTATCCAATTTACTAGAATGGTCGCTAGCGGAAGATATTACCAGACCTCGATGACAACAGATTTGACGCAATTTTGTTAATAAAGGAAGAATTTGGAATTTGGCCTGTGAAGGTACAGATTTTAACAGGGATTGAGCTTGTTGTCTGATTTGATCATATGTATCTCTTTCGAATAGAGACAAAGGAATGATGTCATTGATTTCAATTTTGGCGGGAAGGTCGGGAGTGACTTCTTCTTTTACTCTG
>CAKZLX010000244.1 GCA_937127265.1 uncultured Pseudomonadota bacterium | reverse complement strand
GCTACAATTTTCCAACCGACATCCGAGGGGGACAATTTCTCATCCCAGTGAATCCCTTCGACCATGGTGTCTTGGGTGACCATTCGTTGATCGGCAATTAAGGCAGCATCATCACCTACTCCGAAACACTTTGGTGCCTTAATTTGTCCGAGGGTAATTTGGTGAATAATGTCATTCTCAGTCATTTTTACTCCACATGTTCATACTGTGAAATTTATAGCCCAAGTCTACAGTGGAGAGTATACTCTTTTGACGAAAATCTTATTCAAACCTTTGTTTTTAAATGTCCAGTTACTCTTCTGTTGGTGGGGTCCACTTCTCTAGGCGGTCACTTTTAATGATCATAATGTGGAACTCACGTTGTAAAGATTGTTGCCCCTGAAAACCAGTGCTGCCAGTCACCAGTTGGGTGAAGGTACTGTTGTCTAGACTTTGCTGAATACTTTGTCGTGATGTTTGTGTGCTGTTGAAAATTTGTTTGGAAATTTGAATGGCATCGTATGAAACTGCGTGAATGATGTTTGGTTTTTTACCGAACTCTGTTTCAAAACGGGTGACAAAAGATTGGGTGACTTCATCGGGGGCCTCATTCCAAAAAGCATCAACAAAGATACCGTTTTGCATGTATTGTCCACCATTTTTGACCACGGTGGGGTGGTTCCATTTGTTGAGTCCCAACACCCCAATCGGTTCGGCGTGTCTGTTGATTCTAAAATTGCCGATTGAGAACTCTTCCGCGGCTAAGGCTGAAGTTATCAGTGGTGTTCTACGGTGATTATCGGGTATAAAGAGGGCTTCAAAATCAATGGTGGGATGATCTAAAGTCGGATCTTTTTCCAATTCTTTTTCGGAGGGGCGTACTTCTGCTTTTAAGCCGAGACGACGAGCCTCTTGGGTGAATGACGTAGATTTTTCTGGGTATTCGACATGTCTTAGTACTGTACCATTCTTGGCTTCTACGGCCTTTGTGAAACTGGCCAAGGCCTCTTTACCTTGATCATTATCTGGAATCATCGCCGCGAATGTGGTCCAGCCTTTTACATCCATAGCGTGATCGACCAGTGCACTGATTTGCTGATCGAGGCTGACTTGAACTTGGTGTATCTCCGGTCCGTTTTCGACAATGGTTTCCGTCGTGGCAAGTGAGAGCATCGGGATACCATAGGCACTGGCAGCTTCGGCAACACTTGAAGCAATGTCTGTGAGTAAGGGACCCACCAACACCCCACAACCATCTTCAATGACCGCTTTTTTAACCAAGGCACGTTCTTTGTCTTGGATGGATTCCATTAAGGCAAGATTATCTTGGTCCCACTTTGCTTTGGCGGCTAATTCTTCTGTGGTAGGCTTGTCAGGATCCGCAAAGACCACTGGTGGCAATGGCTCCCAACCTGTATCATAAAATTGAATGTCTAATGTTGCACCATCAAGTCCAAACTTCATGGCGTTTTGAATTGCTTGTGCGGCAGGGCCATACTTTCCAGTAAACGGTAAAAAGACAGCGATGCGGTTGTTGACAAAGGGTTCTTGTTCCGTAGCGCGGTCTTTGTAGGCTTGAATCTGGAAAACAAATTCAGAATCGGGATAGTCTTTTAAGAAAGCATCGGCACCAGCGATGACTGTTCCCCAATCCTTGGCGGAAAGGGCGATTTCGATGTTTTGCAAGCGCTCTTCTTCAGAAACGACAGCGGTGTCAGTCTCGGTTGTCGTTGTATCCTCTGCGGTGGTGCCTGTTGCCAATGTACTGCCGATATCTCGGTGGTAGTGTTCTTTGGTGATCGTATGTGCATCAGCGTATTTAGCGGCCTTGTTTAGGTATCTTTTGGCCAGTTCGCCTTCTTTGTTCATTTCTACCAAATAAAGGATGCGATATCGGTCGGCATTTAATGTTTCCGGAACGTTGGCTTCCACCGCGGTACGGATGGTGTCCAGTGATTGACTTTTTCCGGATTCAAAATCAATGACTGCCATGCCAAGCATCGCGGCATTTCGTTCTTCGGAGGTGGGGTGTTCTTCCACGATTTGTTGAAACCATTTGCGGGCATCTTTGTAATCGCCATTTAATCTGCGGTATTCACCAGCCAGCAACAATAAATCGGACTGATCTTCTGCATCGACCATACTCAGATTCTTTTCCACCATTTCAGCCGCCATTTCTACATCGACCAGTCCGGTTCGAACCACTTTTCGGTATTGATTACCCAACAAAGGGCCTGCGGAACAATTGATGAAAAGAGTAGAGGACAACAGTAGTGATGAAAATTTAAGGGTACGCATGATTCAATCCTATTTGTACAGGGTAAATTCTTGACATGTCACTATTCTCTTAATGCAATCTGATCCTTGGTGCAAAAAGTCAGGAGGAGGGCAGTTTGTTCTCAAAGTCCATTCGCTTTGGGGTTTGAGATGGCAACAGTTCATCGACCAACGTTCGCATTAATTGTTCTTGTTGCGGCGTGAGGGATGATGGCAATTCTACAATGACTCGAATGTGTAAATCACCACGGTTTTGGTTGTTGGCGTCAGGAAGTCCACGCCCAGTCAGTCGGAATAGTTGATGCGTTTGGGTGTTTGGAGGAATTCTGATGGTGGTGGTTCCTTCTACGGTGGGAATGGTTAAAGATGTCCCTAAAATGGCCTCATTCCAAAGTACAGGGATTTCACAATATACATCGCGTCCACGCCGTTCTAACAGTGGATGATTACGAATTTGAACGGTGAGGAGTAAATCGCCATTGTCTTTATCGCCCAATGAAGCATGACCTTTGCCTTTTATACGCAGTATTTGCCCTTGTTGTACGCCACCTGGAACGTTGATGGTTAGGGTGTCCGAACGCTCCTCTCTACCAATCCCACCACATTTGGCACATCTTTTGTGAATCCGAAATCCTCTGCCGTCACAGGCGGTACAGGGCGAACGAAAAAATCTAGACTTCTTGCCTTTGCCATTACATTCCTCGCAGGGTATTTTGTCGGCGCTTGTTTTGGCACCTGTACCCGAGCAAGGAGTACAGATGATGCCCCGTAAAACAGTGACGTCTTTGCTACAACCAAGAACTTCGGGCAACGCTAAGTGCAGTGTCGTTTCAATATTTGAGCCGTTGCGAAATCGAGGGTGGCTCTTGAAAAATCCTCCGATAGTCTCGCTGACCATCTTTCCCAACTCATCGGCAGTCGGAGGTGCTTTGTCCAAGTGATACAAAGGACCGAGTCTATCGTATTGTTGACGTTTTTCCGGATCGCTCAACACTTCATAAGCGCGGGTGATTCGTTGAAACTTTTCTTGTGTAGGGATGTCGTCAGGGTTGCGATCAGGATGGTATCGACGCGCCAATGCTTTGAAAGCCTGCCGAATTTCATCGTGTGTAGCACCTTTTGGCACTCCCAATTCTACGTAAAAATCAATACTGTCCACAAGTAACCGTTGGTTGAATTATCAATCATCAAAAGTGTTTTCATCAAGGAAGTCAGGCTCTTCGATTTCCGGTGTTTCTTGTACCACAGAACTGGTTGAGGAAGCACTGCTACTCTGTCCGCCACCTTGTCCTTTTTTGTAGATGGCATCACCGAGTTTCTGGGCGGCTTCTGCGAGAACATCATGGGAATCTTGGATGGCGATCAAGTCTTCTGTTTCCAGTGCATCTTCTGCATCATCAAGGGCTTGCTGGATCAAATCTTCTTCCTCTGGGCCGAGTAGATCTGCAAAGTCTTCAAAGTTACGCGAGGTGTTGTAAATCAATCCGTCCAGTTCATTTTTGGCGAGTGCCAACTCTTTACGTTTTCCATCATCGCCATGGTATTGTTCACGAGCATCAATCATCTGTTGGATTTCGTCTTGCGAGAGACCACTGGTTGGTAAAATACGTAAATCAGCCGAACGACCCGTACCATCGTCTTTGACCGTGGCTTTCATAATCCCATCGGCATCGATAGCAAAGGTGATTTCAATAGAGGGTACTCCACGTTGTGCGGGGGGAATGCCGTGCAGTTCCAAACGACCGAGAGACTTGTTGTCAGCTGCCATGTCCCGTTCACCTTGTAAAATGTGAACACGAACCATGTCTTGGTTGTCCATCGCAGTGGTAAAGATTTTGGATTTACGACAGGGGATGGTGGTGTTGCGATCAATGATCGGTTCCATCAATCCACCAGCGATTTCAATTCCCATGGTTAAGGGGGTGACGTCCATCAATAGAACATCGTCGATTTCGTTATTCAAGGCCGATGCTTGAATCGCGGCACCAACGGCCACAACCTCGTCAGGGTTGATACCATCATTGGGTGCTTGTCCAAAGATTTCGGCGACTTTTTCACGTACGCGAGGCATACGGGTCATCCCACCAACAAGCAAGACTGAAGTTAAATCTTCTTTGGAAAGACCAGCATCTTTCATGCAGTTTTCACAGGGGGGTACCAATTGCTCAATCAAGTCAGAGACCATATTTTCGAGTTGATCACGGGTCAGGCTCGTTTCCAAGTGAAGGGGGACACCATCGGAACCATGGGCGATAAAAGGAAGCGAGATGTTGGCTTCCATTTGCGAAGACAATTTCTTTTTGGCTTTTTCGGCTTCTTCTTTCACCCGCTGGAGTGCGCCTTTTGACTCTTTGAGGTCGACACCATGCTCTGCTTCAAATCCATCTAATAAAAAGTTGATGATTCGGTTGTCGAAATCCTCACCTCCTAAGAAGGTGTCACCGTTAGTGGAACGAACGTGGAATACACCGTTCTCTAATTCCAAGATCGAAATATCGAATGTACCACCACCAAGGTCAAATACGGCGATGCGTTCTTGATCTTGTTTCCCCAGTCCATATGCCAAGGCAGCCGCAGTAGGCTCATTGATGATTCGTTTGACATTGAGACCAGCAATCCGCCCGGCATCTTTTGTGGCTTGGCGTTGAGCGTCGTTGAAATAGGCTGGAACTGTGATCACAGCGTCATGGACTTCTTCACCCAAGTAGGCTTCGGCGACCTCTTTCATTTGATCCAAGATGACCGCAGAGATTTGGGTTGGGGGAACCATTTCACCATTGATTTCGAGCCAGGCGTCTCCATTTTCATGAGGAATGATGGCGTAAGGAACGGTATCGCGGTATCTACGGACTTCTTCATCACTGACTTTACGCCCAATCAAACGTTTGGCGGCATAGATTGTTTGTTCAGGATTGGTGGCGGCTTGGCGACGTGCCATTTGTCCGATTAGACGATCTCCATCAGGACCAAAACCAACAACAGAGGGAGTTGTGCGTCCACCTTCATCATTGGGAATTACGAACGGTTCACCATTTTCGAGGATGGCTACACAAGAGTTGGTGGTTCCAAGGTCGATACCAATTGCGCGTGTCGTCATGACGATAGACTCCATGTAAAGTGATGGACGGTTTTAATACGGTGGGAGATTGTATTGGCCATCAATAATTTTTGAGTAGGAAGGATTGTACCTATGATAATTGAATTTGGATAAAATGTCATCAAAAACACTCTTTGATAATAGAGTCTCTGGTGAGCAACGTTATTTTTTTGGCGCGGCAACAGAGACCATCGCGGCTCGTAACAGACGGTCATGTAAAGTGTAAGCGCCACAAAAGCATTCTACAATATGGTTGGTATCGATGGTATCTGAGGGAACACGCATGACAGCCTCATGGTGTGCTGGATTAAACTTGTCACCTGGATTTGAGGATACACGTACTACGCCGGCTTCGTAAAGGGCATCAATGAATTGATTTTGTACCAACTGCAGACCTTTTTGCAAGGATTCGGGGTCTGCTTGTCCATTTTTGACTGCCAAGTCTAGACTGTCGAGTGCAGGAAGTAACTTTTTGAGGGTGTTGGAGGCACCATATTTTTTTAATTCTTGTTGTTCTTTTCTGCGCATGGCACCACTTTTGTCAATCTGTTGTTTTTGTCGATTGATCGTCCCCTCGAGACTTCTGATGCGTTGGTTTTGTTTTTCGATATCCTCTTGGGTCTTTTTGTTTTGATCTCGGAACTTGTTGCGCTGTTGAATCATCGATTGCATGTGGGTGTGAGCCGAGGCTAGTCGTTCCTGGAGGCGTTGGTTTTCAGCATGGAGGGTTTGCATTTGTTGTCGCAACTGATCGTATTGCAAATCAAGGTGGGCTTTGGCTTCTAATAATGCTTCATACTCTTCCGAATTCACCGATGTTTCGGTACCTTCTTGCTCGGAAGAAGATTCAGACTCACTCTCGACTTCAATATCGATATCCAATTCTAGATCATTGTCAGCAGTCTCAGGTTGTACTTTTTTGACTTTTGTTTTCTCAACCGCTTTGAGTGCATCGGCAAATAAAGAGTCAAGAGAGTCAGAGTTGTCTTTGTTGCTCATGGGTGTATCCTTTATATATAGCTTCTATGTTGCACAAAGTGTGGTGTTATTCAGCGTGTTGATTCAGTGGGGTTAATGCCTGTACCAATATTTCGGTTATCCGGTCAACGACGATCCAACCAGATTCGGACAATGCCCATCGCTCTTCGACGATATGGAGACTTTGTTGAAATAATGGTTGTTGCTGGATTTGTGGTGGAACGATCAGAGTATATCCAAATTGTTTTAATCGTGGAAGGTAAATTCCTTGGTGGTGACGAATTGCGGTAATTAACCAGTCGATGGCTTGTTGTTCTTTGGTGCAGACTTCGATTAGTGGTTCTGATTTTTCTATCCAAGCTGGCCAAGTGTTTGGATAGTGGGTGCGCGTTCCGTTGGTCCAAAATCCGTGTGCACCCGGCCCCACTCCGATGTAGTGTTCATTTTTCCAGATGCCTTGGTTGTGCTTTGCTTCATGTGGTGGTTTACAAAAGTTGGATACTTCATAGCGTAGATAGCCATGTCGTTGAAGGGTTTGGGTAATCAGGTTGAACTGGTCAACCCATAGGTCTTCATCAATATCACGGATTTTACCCAGATTCTTTGCCCTTGCTAAGGGGGTACCTTCTTTGTAGGTGAGTCCGTACAAAGAGACGTGGGGTGGTGCAAAAGCCAGCATTTCAATGAGGTCACTTTCTAATTCCGCGATGGTTTGATTCGGCAGTCCAAACATCAAGTCAATCGACCAAGAATCAAAACCGGCATCTTGCACCCAATTGAGCAACTGACGGGTATCTTGGGGTGTATTACCACGTCCTAGTCGTTTGAGATGCTGGCGATTAAAAGTTTGAATTCCCAGTGATAACCGATTGATACCAATCCCTTTGTAAAAACCGAGCGTTGTGGGGTTGACGTCCCCAGGATTCACTTCGATGGTGATCTCACTCGTTTTTGGAGTTCGCAAGGTATCAATGATTGTTTTCAAATATTCAATCGATACCAAAGATGGAGTACCACCGCCAAAGTAGATGGTCGAAGGTCCTTGAGGGTTCCAAGAACATTGTTGTTGGGTCCATTGAACATCACTGATGATCTTCGCCATCCATTGCTCAAAAGGTGGCTGGCGATCCACGAAAACCGTAAAGTCACAATAGGGACATTTGGAGCGACACCATGGCGCATGAATATAGATGTGATATGGACTGTTCATCATTCGATCTCTAGCCAAACAGAGTCCTTTTGTCTATGGTATAGTTTTCTATATGTACTTTCTTGGAGAAGGTTGATGTCCAATTGTAAAAATACAGGCTCAGAGGCGGTGACCACAACCACAGATTCCACCTTGTTTCAATCTCATGTTGCGACTGGGGCTGTGGAACAATCAGATGAACCAAAAGAGTTGAAAGCCAAGCAAATCATGGGTGAGTACGAAGGGCGTTTGACGATGATTGAACGGATGAATGCCCGTTTGAGACCGTTACGTCCACCCGTATGCACTTCTCGTCGTTTATTTGATTACTTTGAACTTCCCGATCCCTATCATCCACTGGATTTTAATAAACCTTACAAACAAGAAGTGGGGCCTTCCAAATTGGTGTTGGGAGAAAACCGTCGTCCTGTAGCTCCTCATGCCAAAGTGCCACCCTTGAAACCCCGTATTGGTGAGCAGAAAAAACAAGCGCCACAGGCATTCCGTCCACAAGGAATTCCTTCTGCACCGACTCGTGAAACCAAAACACCGGACCCGATTGCTTCAAGAGTGGCACCGAAACCAGGTCAAAAGCCAGAATTTGGACCGAGTAAGGGACATGCTGTCACCAAGTTGCCTGTTCGTCCCGACTTAGCCCAACAGCAAGCCACAGATACCGATAAGTCAAAGCCCCAAATGCAACGTTCCTTACCGCCAGTATCTCGTAGTATCCCCCGTCCTAACCAGCAAACTACCAAGAGTAAAACGGGTAACATGCGGATGCGCCGTAGTACAGTGAGCAATAATCCTGTGGTGAAATCTTTACAGCCTACACCGAAGCCAATCCCAGAACCATCGACAGAGCTGACACCAGTCATCACCAATCGTGCAGTGAATCGCTCTCCGAGTGCCGCTTCTGCCGATGGCGGTTTGGATGACTTGTTTGGGTTTGGAAATCAAGAGGGCCGTATGAAAATTCCTCGGGCATCGAAGACTGTTTCAAGTCCTCAAAAACAACCGACACCAGTGGCTACACAACCAATTCCACCCAAGACACCAAAGCCTGAACCTGTTAGAGAATTGCCCAAGGTGCAACCGCCACCACAGCCGATAAATCGTTCTCCAAGTGCCGCATCTGGAGGGGGAGGTTTGGATGATTTGTTTGGTTTTGGGAATCAAGAGGGCCGTATGAAAATTCCTCGGGCTGCCAAAAAAACAGAATCGGCACCATCATCACGACCCATCTTTGATAAAAATCCAGTGGCAAAACCAACCGATGGGAAAAAGTGATACTCTGATTTGACGATTGTCGAAAACAGGATTATATTCACAAAAGTTTATGGCTCAGTAGCTCAGCTGGTTAGAGCGTAGGATTCATAACCCTAAGGTCGGCAGTTCAAGTCTGCCCTGAGCCACCACTTCCTTTTTGGTTAATGTTATGATGAAAGGCCCAACGGTTATCTGTTGGGTCTTTTATTTTAGGTAGTCGTTGGATGCTAGGATGATAAATTATCCTCTGCGTTCTACTTTTCCATCTGCATGTATGGCAAATCGTCCCTCAATACCGTGTGCAGGGTCGCGTCGTCCCCAAGGCCATCCACCAAACTGGGTGCGTTGATAGTCGAGATAGGCTTGTTGTAACTCTTGTTGGGTGTTCATCACGAAAGGACCATATTTGGCGACAGGTTCACCAATCGGTCGACCTTGTAACAGTAGAATCTCGACTTCTTGATTGCCATTTTCAATCTGCAATTCATCGGTGGGTCGAACTTGAATCCCGTGCTTTACGGTACATCGGGTGCCATTGATGGTAATGCTGGTGCCGTTGAAGAAGTAGAGCATGCGGTTGGTCCCTAACTTTGCCGGTGGTAGGGTCAGGTTGGCATCGGCTTGCATGCGAATACTCCAAATAGCAATGTCTGCTTCTGTACGAGAAGCCCAAGAGTTTGGAGGCGGTGGTGGCGCAGTCGTTCCTTTGAAATTGCCAGCCACCACCTGTACAGAGGAGTAGAGACCAACATCGTCAACCACATCCACCGTTTGTACA
>CAKZLX010000243.1 GCA_937127265.1 uncultured Pseudomonadota bacterium | reverse complement strand
TTGTCTGGCTTTATGTCTTGATGAATGACGCCAAAACTATGCATGTGGACCAAACCTTCCAAAGTCTGATACAACCAACGCAAAGCCTGTTTACCGGTACAACCTTCTGTGAGACGTCCTTCCAAATCACCATTGGCGACTTTCATCACCATGGTTAAAGGCTTTCCCTTGGCAAAGGTTGCATCCAACAAAGGAACAATCCTTGGATGCTGAAGGGTTTGCAAAACGATGACTTCTCTTTGCCAACGACCTGCAAAACGAGCATGCCTAGACATAATTTCTAAGGCACGTTTGATGGCCACCTTTTCGCCAGTCAAAGCGTCAGTCGCCAAGAACACCGAAGCAGAAGCCCCTTCGCCCAGTTTACGTTCTATGGTGTAGCGTTCAATCAATGCTTTGTCCTTTGTTCTGTGAACCAGTTACTTGGGATGGTGTAATTGTAATTAAGAGATAATTTTTTGCACGGCTTTTTCAATTTTTTCCAAGGCTCCACTCAAGTCTGCCATACTACAAGTACCCACACTCATTCTAAACCAACCACTTTCCTCGAGCATGTCGAAAGCCTGAAAAGGCACCACCGCCACACCAGCTTCGATCAATAAAAAGTTTCGAATGGCTTCATTGGTCGGAAAACGTTCGCCAATTAATCCCACATAAAAACTGAGATAGAGCGCACCTTGAGGAGCAATAGCATCAACCGGCAAACCACGTTCTTTCATGGACATCACCCCGTTGTAAAGCAGTTGCAAACGCATCGATACTTTCTGACGCATGTCGGACATGTAAGACTTCATCAAATCAGGCTGGCGTAAAAAGTGTGCTGTGGCAATTTGTTCGGGATGTCCAGCCCACGCTCCCATGTGACCGATTAAAGCCTTCATTTTGGGTTGTATTTCTTTGGGCAACACTCCCCAACCTACCCGTAAACCTGTAGCAGCAAAGCATTTTGAAATCGCATCAATGTGAACAACATAAGGGGCAACTTCGGGAACCAGTTGCACTGGAGAGGCATGGGTATAGCCTTCGGCAACCAGCATCCAATACACTTGGTCAAAAAGCATCATCACCGGACGGCGTCCTGTTTGTTTGCGCTTTTGGTTTTCAGCGACAATCGCTTCGGCAATACCCTTAAGGACCGCAGGATCAATCACCGTTCCTGTTGGGTTGAGTGGGCTATTGAGGACCAGCAATTGCACTTTGGGCAGTACCGATTCAACTTGGGCAACCGTTGGATGAAAGTTACTCTGGGCACTAGTGGGCACAAAAATGTGTTCCGCATTCATCAGTTGGGTGTAGTAGGAGTTGTTCCAAGCCGGCAAAAAACTCACTACCGCATCTCCCTCATCAACAAACATGCTATAGGTGGCATACAATGGGGGACGCGCACCTGAACCGACACAAATCGCATCGGGTCCATAGTGCAAACCAAAATCGCGCTGGTACATTTCATCGATGGCTTCCCGCAGAGCCAACGCCCCATCAGCAGGTTGATAATTGGTATATCCATCACGATAGGCTTTGGTGACCGCCTCTTGAATTTCGATGGGGATTGGGTAATATTTGGGATCAAAGTCGCCGATGGTGAGATTGAACACTTCTTTTCCAGTGGCAACCAAATCTCTCACTTGCCATACAATTCGGAGAATCATCGAGGCTTTCAACGTTGCCACTCTCGGACGTACTACACTTTCAGCCACACAATCGTTGGTGTATTTTGATACATCAAGCATGATCCCTCCCGACTTTTCTTTTCTTGATCTGTAACGCAATTAAGGGGGGATATTCAAGAGATCATCGTGAAAAGTCATCGCAAAGATATCAAGTACATCAACCTTCTTGTGACTACCTTGCTCAATCCTCTCATTTCACCACTCCAACTGGACCTGATTGGGATGCCACTGTAAAATAGCCAGATCATGTCCCGACCATTGTTGTGAAGCAGGAACCTTCATCCAATCTTCTTTGGTCACCAACAACAACTGATACCCATTGTTTTGCCACTGGATATCAGTCGTATTGAAGCGATCAGTCTGTTGTAGCACCCACAGTTTCTCTGTTGGACTGGACGCAAAAGTCACCTCACACCCTTGCAAGATCATCGACACCCCAACACTTTGTGGAGAAACATCGAGACTTTCACCATACCCTTCCAACCAAATGGGTTCGGTTTGGGCACATAGAAAACCAGCCACTTCATCGGTTTCTTCGACTGTCGTATACCAATCCACTGGCTCAATCCGATACCACAATACCATCACCATCCAACAGGCACCCAATACGCGACCAAGTCCACCCCATTTTGATAGCCCATCTACCGCGAACAGAAACATCGGAACGATGAGTACCCGAAAGTGATAGGGACGCAAGGTAGAGACACTAAGTCCCAACAATACAACGCCCACTACCGACCAGATGATCCAAGATTGAAAGGATTTCTCGGTTGAACGGTACCATCCAAGTAGCATAATTCCACTAGCTAACCCCATTTCAATCCACAACCGATCCACCACAACCCGTTCGAGGAGTTCCACCGTCGAAGTGGCTTCCGAACTAGACACCGAAATTTCTTGTATACACGCCCACCCACCGGCATCACATTGTAGCAATTCCCAGACCCAAAACATCCGTGGAACCAAAAACAGTACGGCCAAGAGCACTGATAGCCACCACGACTCACCACGTTTATACATCTGATACCACAACCAGACCAACGACAATCCACAGCCCAGTACCAACGGGTGCTGTCCCATGCCAACAATGGTGAATACAGTTGTAACGTGCGCTCCGAAAACCTTACCACGTCCCCACTGCCACAAACCAACGCAAGCAAACGCCATACATTCAGGTGCCCAGTACCCCCGAAAGCCAGAAAGCATGGTATCTACTAACCCCATATCTAAGGTTAACACCATAGCCATCATCAGCATCCAAAACAATTTATGGGTCTGTACTTGCTTACCCACTAGCCACATCGACACAGGAACCACAACGGTCGTGGCAATACACTTCCACCAAAAAAGAGACCCCAAGCCATCTGCTATCCACACCAAAGGTAAGGACAAGAACCATAACCACTGATCGGATTCTGGATTCGCCGGCTGAAACCATCCCGTATGTAGCCATCGAATGGCACCGACAAAGGGTGACAAGGTATCCGAAGTGACTTGGACAAATGGAAAATAGGTGAGACGGACTGCAATCGCCAAAGACCAACCCAATACGATCGCTCCCCAAAAGATAGCAGTAGGTACTGAATTGGTCGATTGCTTCATCGGCTAAAAATCAACTTCAAGCGTCTTTGTTCTGCATTCCCAGTTCAGAGGCAACGTGATCAACATCTTGCCCACCCAAGGCAATCGCCAAGTCTCGTTCGATACGACGTTGGGCAAAAGGGGCAGACACTTCATCCAAACGATGGGTTAAATCGCCAATGCGTTTGCGCTGTTTCTCGGTAATCGCCTGCTCCAACTGTTCTTTGACTTGGGTCATCAGTGTCAACTCTTGCTCGGTTGCCATCTCTCGATCCATTGCCAGGGAATCCGACAAGGCTTTGAGAACTTGTTCGGCTTCAACGGTAGCTTCAATCAACAAACGTTGCTCAACATCTTCGGCCGCATTTTCAATCGCTGCATCCAACATGTCTTCAATCTCATCTTCGGTGAGCCCATGGCTCGGAGACACTTCAATACTGGCGTGGACTTGGGTAAACTGCTCTTGGGCTTCCACGGTAAGCATGCCATTCTCATCCACTGAAAAGGTGATCTTGATCCGAGGAATTCCAGCGGGCATATCCGGCAACCCTTTCAAGGAAAACTCCGCCAACGAACGGTTGTCAGCAACCATTTCCCGTTCTCCCTGTAAGACGTGAATCTTCATCCCAGTTTGACCATCGGCGTGGGTGGTAAAGGTTTTGGTCGCTGTGGTGGGTATACCTGTACAGCGATCGATAATTCGTTCAGAAATCCCACCGACCACTTCCACACCAAGAGACAGTGGTAGAACATCAAGTAATAAGAAGTCATCATCCATACTCTTTTGTGCACTCAAAGCATCGGCTTGCATGGCCGCTCCCAAGGCAACCACTTGATCGGGAGCCAAACTAGCGTGTGGCGTACGACCAAACAGTTCA
>CAKZLX010000242.1 GCA_937127265.1 uncultured Pseudomonadota bacterium | reverse complement strand
ACATTGAACTGGTTGTTGGACAATGCAGTTCGTTTGGATGCTCCAAAGGCTTCTGAAGCTGCTGCCGATGAAACTGTATCTACAGAAACGGTTGCAGAAACTGAAACCACTGAAACCTCAGTTGACACCGCTAGTTTGTCATTGAAGAATACCAAAGACGAGTTGGTTGCAGCCGCTAAGGCACTTGGTATCACTACATCAGGAAAAACAAAAGCACAATTGTTAGAATCCATTCAAGCTGTTTAATCTTCAATGCGTATGGTGTTTAGATACATCATGCTGATGATTGGAAACTGGGATGATGGTTCTAAAAGCATCATAAGTATATAGGGATAAAACCCTTGACGAATGGAGAGGATGGGTCTATACATACAGAGGACTTATTCTCTCCTTTCTTATCATTCACCAAAGGAAATTCTCATGCCTTATTATGTTCCCACCGTTATTGAAAAATCTCACCGAGGCGAACGTGCCTACGACATCTATTCTCGTTTGTTGATGGATCGCATTATCTTCTTGGGTACCCAAATTGACGACCAAGTTGCCAATGCAGTGATTGCCCAGTTGTTGTTTTTACAACAAGAAGATGCTGAAAAGGACATCTACATGTACATCAATTCTCCAGGTGGTGTGGTAACTGCTGGAATGGCGATTTATGACACCATGCAGTATGTAAAACCTGATGTACACACCTTGTGCGTTGGTCAAGCTGCTTCTATGGGAGCATTGTTGCTTTGTGCGGGTGCGCCCGGAAAACGTGCTTGTTTGCCAAACTCTCGCGTAATGATTCACCAACCGTTAGGTGGTTCACGAGGTCAGGTTACCGAAATGGAAATTGCTTTCAAAGAATCTCTTCGAATTAAAGAAATGACTGCCAGAACGATTGCGCATCACACTGGTAAAAGCGTTGAACAGATCCACAAAGATACTGATCGTGATAATTTCATGAATGCTGAAGAAGCCAAAGAGTATGGTTTGATTGATTTGATTGTCGGCAACTAATCTCTTTTTGTAAATCTAGATAGTGAGGTTTTTGTGAGTCGACGTGAAATGCAGTGTTCCTTTTGTTCCAAGAACAAAGATCAAGTGCGTAAGTTTATTGCTGGTCCCAATGTCTTCATTTGTGATGAGTGTATCGAACTGTGTCATGAAATGATTGTCGAAGAGATGGGCAAGGATGATTACGTTTCATTGCGTAAAAACATCCCCAAACCCCATGATATTAACAGTCATTTGGACCAATATGTGATCGGTCAACCCCGTGCCAAAAAAGTATTGAGTGTTGCGGTGTACAATCACTACAAGCGAATTGCTTCCAATGCGGGATACGATGACGTTGACTTACAAAAATCCAACATTTTAATTATTGGGCCTACTGGAACCGGTAAAACCTTGTTGGCACAAACCTTAGCTCGTCGTTTGAATGTGCCGTTTGCCATTTGCGATGCGACATCGTTGACAGAAGCCGGATATGTCGGTGAAGACGTTGAGAATATCATTTTAAAGCTTCACCAAGCCGCAGAAGATGAGGATCATACCACCAAGGGAATTATTTACATTGATGAGATCGATAAGATTGCACGTCGAAGTGAAAATCCTTCTATTACCCGTGATGTGTCGGGTGAAGGTGTACAGCAGGCATTGCTGAAAATCATTGAGGGTACTGTGGCCAACGTTCCTCCGAAAGGTGGTCGAAAGCATCCACATCAAGACTTCTTGCAAATCAACACTAAAAACATTCTGTTCATTTGTGGTGGTGCATTTGTAGGGCTCGATAAAATTATAGAGCAACGTCTGAACAAAGCCGGTATGGGATTTGGACAGGATGGTCGTAGCACACATCACATGGAAAAAGCCGACATCATGCGTGAGTTAGAGCCCGAGGATTTGCTAAAATTCGGCTTAATTCCGGAGTTTGTGGGTCGTTTGCCGATGGTTGCCATTTTAGAAGAATTAGACGAAGAGGCTTTGGTTGCCATTTTGACCCAGCCCAAAAATGCCTTGGTGAAACAGTACCAAAAGATGTTTGAAATGGACAACATCCGCTTGACCTTTACCGACGATGCCCTTGTGGAAATCGCCAAGCAAGCCATTCAACGCAAAACAGGGGCTCGTGGTTTACGGGCGATCATGGAAGATATCTTACAAGAGGTGCGCTTTGAACTTCCTTCTTTGAAAGAGGTTCGAGAATGTGTGATCAATCTTGAAGTCGTTCGCGATGGAAAAGAGCCGTTGTTGGTGTATGAAACGCAGGCATCATAGCGTTACCTTCACCACTTATGCAGGTAAGTGAACGATTAGCATCTGTGGTGGCTCTGGATTGTACTAGGGCTTGATAGATAAGCAATATAAGGAGAACACAATGTTGTTTGGATCAAAGTCCAAAACCAAACAGGTACCCGTTTTGACATTGCGTGAGGTAGTTGTTTTTCCTTCTGAAACCAAAAGTTTGGTCATTGGTCGACCACAATCGGTTGCGAATCTGTTGAAGGCTGACAGTGCAGACAAGAGTATTTTATTGGTGATGCAACGAGATGCTGACGAAAAGAATCCCAAGGCCAATGGGTTACATCCTGTTGGTACCATTGCGAAAATCTTACAAGTCCTTCGTCTGCCTGACAATAAGTACCGCGTGTTGGTAAGAGGTGTTACCCGCGCTACCATTGAAAATATCCAAGTGAGTGAATTGTTGTGGATGGCCTCGTATAGTTTGCTGGAAAAGAGTGATGGGGCTGACGAGCCAGATGCTCAAGTCGATGTGTTAATGCGTTTGTTAAAAGAACGGTTTGAACATTTGTCTACGGTCGATTCCGACATTCCTTCTGAAATGGTAAAGGCGGTTCAAGGACAGCGTGATCCAAGTAAACTGTCTGATACCTTAGCCCCTCGTCTTTGCAGTGATGTGTTGCAACAGCCGGAT
>CAKZLX010000241.1 GCA_937127265.1 uncultured Pseudomonadota bacterium | reverse complement strand
GATACATACTTCCCATCTGGAATGGAGAACAATAATAACTGGGCGGCAGCCAAATTCACAGAGCAAGATTCTAACAACACTGGAAAGTGGGATTGTTCTGGATTTGCAGCTTATGTACAAGGTACTAGTGCAGGAAAATCTAGTGGGAACATACTCGCTAGCGGTACGAATATCGATTGGACATTGACTGGTCAAGCAATGAAAGAACACCTACCAACTGGAACGGCTATCGCAAAAACAGGGCATGTAATGGTCGTGTTGGGACACACCTCATCAGGTTGTTTATTGGCAGATGCCACAGGTTCAGACTATTTCCTCAATGCCAAGGTCAAGACATATTCGACTCTGCAGAGTAAAAATTACACGAAGGCTTTACTCCCATAATCAATCCGATCCATCCTCAAGTATTTGTTCGGTGATAATAACCACTATTTTCGCCGTATCACACTCACCCCATGAGCTTCATTGACACGGGCGGGTAAATTGGGCTCAGCACCTGAGGCGTCGGTAATCAGTTCGTCGGCGTTGGCCACCAGCAGTGCATCATTGGGTATTGCCACGCCATAATTGAGACGCACTGCATTCCCAATGGCAGCACGGTGCCCAACACAGACCCCCACAAAGTGTTGTTTGGTGTCAATCCATTCACCTTGGTTGTCTTGAACTCGGATCGTCTTTCCAAAGGACAAATCTAACATCACCGCATCAACCGCGACAAAAGAGTTTCTCCCGTACAAACACATCTGAAAACCACCACCCCGAGAGACAAAAGCACCTTTCATCAATACACACAGATTGATCATCGCATACCGCGCCACCCGTGCACCTTCACCAATCACCGACAGATTGACAGTGGCGTGTTCTTCAATCTTTGCCCCATCCCCAATCACACTGGCACGCAGAACAGCGTAAGGACCAATCTCTACGTTATCACCGATCTCACAGGCCTCAATCACCGCCGTGGGGTGAATCTTGCAACCTTTGCCTTCAGTACCAATCCGTCTGGCGATCGTTTGGGCATTCAGCGAACGCAATTTGAACAAAGTAGCCAAAACAGTCCACAATTTTCCCCACCACGGGTCTTGATGCCACAACCATTTGACCCGTTCAATCTTCGCCAGAATCGCCAATTGGTTTACACGCAAGACATCACACCAGTGTTCAACCGCAAAAGCCATGATTGGTCCAGTTCGTATCGGACGCAAAGCATGTCCCATCTTGGGATGCATATCAATCGGATCACCATCTTTAAGTTGCCAATCGATCGTCCAGTCTGGCAATTCGGATAAATCATGGGGCAACTCATCCGTACACACACCAAGGCGAAAATATCCACTGCCATTTGAAAGAACCGAAGACATGTGAAGATTCCAAGTTTCATCGGTGCATCGAAGTCGTCCGCAACCCTCGGATGGAATCTGTTTCAACAGCGATTCCAGTAAGGTTTCAGTACACCAAACTTCTTCACCGATAAAGAAGTATGGCTCATCAATGGGAATCGTATCCACCAGTTCCAACCCCACTATCGCTAACAAAGCGCGTTGGTAGTCGGAAAGCGATTGGTTTAAAACTGGCATCTCACCCACTGATTCACCAAAAGGCTGGATTTGCCTCGGTACTGCCTGAGGGATAATAATGACTTTCACAAAACTCCTTTTTACTACCAACACTGTATCCTAGATACAGTAAGCATGGGGTTCAACATGGGCATTTTATCACTATTACCTGTTTTTGTAGCGGTGGGACTCTCCTTGTGGACAAAGCGCGCCTTGTTTTCCTTGTTCATCGGTGTATTTATCGGTTCGTTGTTGATTACCAGTGGCAATCCTTTCCGCGCTCTTCTCTATGTCGTCGATCCTCTGTTCATTGATTCCGTTGCCGATCGAGACAGTATGAAGGTGATCGTCTTTTCGTTATTTATTGCCAGTACCGTAGAGATTATGAGGGTTGGACAAGGGACACAAGCACTGGTCGATTGGGTTGCGCAGTTTGCCACCACTCGACGTCGGGCATTGGTGGGAACTTGGTTTTCGGGACTGATTGTGTTTTTCGATGACTACGCCAACTGTTTAATTGTCGGTTCTTCGATGCGACCGATTACCGATCGTCTCCAAATCTCGCGGGCAAAACTGGCCTACTTGGTTGATTCTACGGCTGCTCCAGTGGCTACACTGGCCTTAATCAGTACTTGGGTGGGCTATGAAGTCTCATTAATGGACGAAGCCATGAAAACCTTGTCTCCAGAGGTCTTAAAGACGGCCGGTTTGGAAAATATGTCTGCCTACGCCTTATTTTTGGAAGGACTCCCCTATCGCTTTTATCCCATTTTGGCACTGGTCTTTGGCTTTACCTTGGCGATTACCATACGTGACTTTGGTCCGATGCGTGAGTCTGAGCAACGGGCGCTTTCATTGAAAGTCGACACATCTGAACCAGTCTCCGCAAACAAAATGTGGTTGGGAATTGTACCGATTGCCCTGTTGATTGGGGTGGCGATGGTCGATCTCTACATCCAAGGTACCACTGCCAATCCATCGGCTTCCACCATCTCGGAGATCATTGCCGAAGCTGACGGATACGATTCGATGCTTCGTGGTTCAATCGCCGCTTTGGTGTCTGCGGTTGGGTTAGCAGGTCTACTGGGCACAAAACTGGAAACTATGAAAACAGCTGTCCATGAAGGGATGGGTCGGATTGGCGAAGCGATCATCATCTTAATTTTGGCCTGGTCAATTGGTACGGTCATGAAAGAATTGGGTTCAGCAGACTATTTGATTCAAGTCTTGGATGGGGTCGTCGATCCAATTTGGCTACCCAGTTTAGTCTTTGTGGTCGCAGCTGGGGTG
>CAKZLX010000240.1 GCA_937127265.1 uncultured Pseudomonadota bacterium | reverse complement strand
TAGGGAAATCCTCTTGGGTAAAGAAGACCATCCCTTGAAACTCGCCGACCTTACCATAACGAACGACATTTTTATGGTGTACACGCTTGGCTTGCTGAATCAATTTTTTGACGCGCTCTTGAGTTGGATTGTACTCAGGTCGAATAAATTTGATGGCAATCAGTTTTTGACTTTCTTGATGGCGCACAACGTACGTAGGCCCGATCAAACTCTCACCGAGATACTTTTCAATTTCATATTTGTTGTCGATTACAGTACCGCGTTCCAACGGACGATATTGTTCTGAATTGGACACTGTTACTCCTTAAGATAACTACCATCAGGTTGCACACATAACTTTTTCGTACATCAGTACATTCAAAAGCATGATATACAGTGATTACGTCAAGATATCAAAAATCCCAAACGGATCACGCAAAAAATACTTTACTATGTCAATCGTATCACAAATTGAGAAAAATGGGTCGTAGAAAACTGTTATGAAGTTGTCAAGTTCTAGACAATAGATGCCCAATCCGTTAAATAGGAGTATGCTGTATATGTTGTTCGTTTCACAACCCGCACATTTGGAGTAGTTATGAACCCAATTTTATTTATGTTGTCTGTCTTTGGAACCATTGCTGTTTGTCTTTGCTTCGTCGTTTTACTTCCCGCCGTTGGTCAAACACTAGCCGTGTTATTTGGCGCAGTATATGGTGAAAAGGGTCTCGCAGCCGCCACAAAACAACCCTCTGGAACAGATTTTCGAGATCCAAATGATATTGGGACTTGGTCAGAATAACTTGGGTCGGAACACTTGAGGGGGCTAAATCCCCGCAACATTGGCGCAATGTGTTTTGGCAAATTTTTTGTCTACAACAGAACGATGAAGCCAAGTACGACCTTGTTGTGTGTACTTGGCTTTACAGGTTGTTCGCCCCAATATGTTTCAACAAAACAGACTCTACACTCAATATTCTTAAACGACTTATTCGGATTGTGAAATGGCGTTACAGGCCCCTTGGGCGGTCACACCAATCTCAAATGTAGCATCGGCTTTGATGGTTATCGTTTCGTCCGGAACACTGCCTGTAGCTTCGGTGGTGATTTGCATCGCATCGGAAACAACATAATCCACCAAATTGACATCCTCCAATACAAAATCCACCACCGATACTCCTTCTGGAAAATCGACTTGTGAAGCAACCAATACAGGTTCGAGATCAGGCGCTTCTACCCAGATTTCTAAACTACTGATAAACGACAAGTCAGCATCACTGGGGTCAATAGCCGACAAACTAAACGCAGTCACATACGCCGTTTCAATATCTCCCGGTTGTACACCTTGATTGACCAATTCTTGGGATTGGGATATATCCATTTCGGTAAAACCATCAAACCCCAAGGCGCCAACCAAGTCGGTAATTCCACCCAGCGTACTTTGTCCTTCGATAGTGGCTTCTGCAGATTCTGAAAGTTCAATGGTGACAACTTGTCCTTGACAAGCCATCAAACCAACCAACATTGTGCGTCCCACTGAATAAAAAGATGACATGTACTCTCCTACCAAATTGAATCTATCATGCAGATAATGATCTGGGATCAGTTCAAAAATGCTATCTTATTCTTAACACATTGAACCTATCCATTCCAAATTTCAGGGTCGATTATGAATCGAGAAAGTTTTAACAATGCACTTCGGGCAACCGCAAAGATTGCCTGTGCCGCCAGTTTATTACAAGTGGGCTGTCGAAGCAAAACATCTACCGAAGTGGCCACTCCGCAAACCAAAAATGCTATTGAAAATACCAACATCCCCATCAAAAATGTCACTGCACAAGATGGCGACGACAATTTTAACAACTGTCAAAACATTATCAAAGAAGCTTTTGCTACAGAAGAATTCCCTTCTAGGGAAAGCATTTCCCAAGAGGTCAAAGATTGTTGTACGTTGACCGCCGAATACTACGATGCATTGGCTCTCGACAATCAAATCATGGACTACAGTGCTTGGGAACATCGAAATGAGTGCTGTTCTGCTGTGGAGTGGAGTGATGGCAGTATGGCTTGCACCCCTTGGGGTCCTCCAATGCCTCCATCTGCCAAGAAAATGAAGAGGCGACGTATTGTCCATCAATCTGCCGTGTTGGCTTCATAATGTTGGATTTACAACATGAAGTGATCGATGCCTATCCAAACTTAGCCACAATCCCTGCGATTGAAAACGATCAGTTGCGTCAAATGACCCAACGAACCTGGCTTGGACGAATGGTAAACGAATATGGTTCTTCTTCTGTGTTTGCCTCTTTTGCCGATCAATGTACAAAACATGCCGCAATTGTAGGTATATCCCCTGTTGAGATTGAACGTTTACACCAATTTGCGAATGAAGAGAAGCGACACGGAATTCTCTGTGGTGCAGTGGTGGAAACTTTTGGGGGAGCAGCCATCGCTGATACACGCTCTACTTCTTTGTTTCCACTGCACGAAGATGCTGGTACAATATTCCCCATGCACGAAGATGCTGGTCCCCTAGAAGGTATCTTGCGAAATCTATTGAGTATTTGTTGTCTGAGTGAAACCGTTGCAGTAGCCTTAATTGCTGCTGAACGAGAAGATATGCCCGATGGCGTCTTAAAAGACTTGCTCACAGATATCTGGTCCGACGAATGTGGTCATGCGCATTTTGGCTGGAGACACTTGAACGACTGGTTACCGAACGATCCCATCCTCAAAAATAAACTGGGAGAATACCTAACGGTCGCTTTTGGACACCTTGAAGCCCATGAGCTCGCTCATCTACCACTGAATTCCAACCCTCCGAAAGAAGGTTTACAATACGGACTGTGCTCAGGACAGGCCGCGAG
>CAKZLX010000239.1 GCA_937127265.1 uncultured Pseudomonadota bacterium | reverse complement strand
AATACGCTCCGAATACGCGCTTATCAAAATATCGCTCTAAGGAAATCTGCTCGACCTGTAATGGAAAACGACTCAACCCCGTAGCATTAGGGGTTCGGTTTGAAGGACGCAATATTCATGAATATAGTACTGATGACCTTGGTAATCTGTTTCAATTCTTTCAAGGGTCGGAACTCAATGTCAATCAACAGTTGGTCGGTGGGCCTATTTTACGCCAACTGTTACATCGTCTCTCCTACCTCGTCCAAGTGGGTCTCAACTATTTGTCATTGGATCGCTCTGCAGTCACCTTATCAGGGGGAGAGTCACAACGTATTCGGCTCGCCGCACAGGTTGGCTCCGGTCTACAAGGTGTCACCTACATTTTAGACGAACCAAGCATTGGCTTACATCATCGCGACCAACTCAAGTTGCTCAAAGTTCTCGAAAGTCTACGTGACCAAGGTAATTCAGTGTTGGTGGTCGAACATGATCCCCTTACCATGTCCAAAGCCGATTATTGTATTGAAGTGGGACCTGGTGCTGGTGTTGAAGGGGGACAAGTAATTGCCTCCACATCTCGCAAACGATTCGTCAATGGAAAAACACTGACCGCTACCTATTTGCGTGGGGATAAAGGTCTGCAAATACCTGAACAAAGACGATCCCTTCAAGAAAAGTCTCTCACCCTACACAAAGCCAGTGGAAACAACCTGCAAGAACTGACAGTGCAAATCCCCTTACAAGGATTGGTGGTGGTCACCGGCGTATCCGGATCTGGAAAATCCACCCTTATCCAAGAAACCCTCTGCCCCATTTTGGAAGCCAAGTTTCACAACGCCGAACAAAAGCCCCTTCCCTACGAAAAATTGGATGGTATTGAACACCTCGACAAAATTATTTCTATCGATCAAAAACCCATTGGACGTTCTTCGCGAAGTAATCCTGCCACCTACACCAAGGTCTGGGATGACATACGCAAACTGTTTGCCCAAAGCATTGAAGCAAAAAGACGTGGATATAAACCATCTCGCTTCTCTTTTAATGTTGACCCCGCCCGTGGTGGTGGTCGTTGTGAAGAATGTGACGGGGCTGGTTTAAAAACGGTAGAAATGCAATTTTTGGAGAATGTGGAAGTTGAATGTGAGGGCTGTGAAGGAAGACGTTTCAACGAAGAAACCCTCCAAATCCGATACAACGGAAAGAATATCCATGAAGTTTTAGAACTGAGCATTGCCGAAGCACTCCAATTTTTCACCAACCAACCACGTATCAAACGCATCCTTGCCGTCTTGAATGAAATTGGTTTGGGATATATCAAACTCGGCCAACCCAGCACTACACTTTCAGGCGGCGAGGCCCAACGAATCAAACTGGGCACCGAACTCAAACGTCGAAGCAAAGGACATACGCTTTATGTTCTCGACGAGCCGAGTACTGGACTACACATGGCCGATGTCGAGAAACTGGTCTATGCACTGGAAGATTTAATTGCCAAAGACAATTCCGTATTAGTGATTGAACACGATTTGGACATCATCAAAATGGCTGATCACATCATTGATTTGGGTCCCAATGGTGGACAAGATGGGGGGAGAATCGTAGGAGAAGGCACACCTGAACACATCGCAACCTTAGACACACCAACCGGACGTGCGATCGCCGAAGTGTTATCACATCAAAACCGTGACAGTTTGCGACCACGCCTCAAAGCCAACTATACCCGCAAAGTGAAACACAACGACATCCAAGTACACAACGCCTTGACCCACAACCTCAAAAACGTCGATGTCACGATTCCCAAAGGACAAATGACTGTGGTGACTGGACCTTCTGGTTCAGGTAAAAGTTCCTTGGCATTCCATACCATTTTTGCAGAGGGTCAGTTGCGCTACATTGAATCCTTATCCACGTATGCACGACGGTTTCTTGGAAGAATGAAACGCCCACCAGTCGATGAGATATCTGGCTTAGCCCCAGCGATCGCCATCGATCAAAGCAATCGGGGTAAAAGTACCCGTTCCACAGTGGCCACCAGCACCGAACTGTATGATATCTTTCGAATCTTGTTTGCCCGTATTGGAAAACCGCACTGCTCCATCTGCCACGCTGCACTCGAAGCCTACTCTCCGACCAAAGGAGCACTGCGACTGAAGCCTTTGCAAAACAAGGGACTCTTATTGGCCCCTTATCCACAATCGATCAGGGTCGAACATTTGTTGCATGATGGCATCGTTCGCATCTGGCAAGACAATGCCCAAGTCAAACTGGATTCCTTGACCGAAGGCACTGTATTAGAAAACCCCATTTTAATTGTCGATCGTTTCACGCCAAGCAAGGTCAGTCGAGAAAGGGTCGCCACGGGGCTGGAACAAGCCTATTCATTTGGACAAGATGTCGCCTATTTTCAACCTCTCTCTGATGATATCGCCCCGCTCATCTTTACGCGAGAACATCGTTGTTTGGTTCATGACAAAAAAGTTCCCGATATCATTTCCCCTCGCCTCTTTTCTTTTAATACCAAAGTGGGGGCTTGTAGGCAGTGTGATGGTCTTGGTGTCTCCCAAGAAGTACAGTGGGATAAACTGTTTCCCAACCCACAACAAGGTTTCTGGGAGGCCATGCACGGTTGGGCAACCATTCCTTTTCGCCAGAGTCGAAAGTTTTTACAAGCCCTCAAAAAGATCTTTGCCCACCACCAAGAGACTCTGTCCAAACCAGTGTCTACATACACGGAACAATTTAAACAAGTGCTGTTACATGGTTCCAAGAAAGTTATGTCCTGGGAAGGCATGGTACCAAGAATCAACCGATGGAGCGCCGACACCAGTTGGCTCAGAGATGTTGAAACTTGTCATTTCTGCCAA
>CAKZLX010000238.1 GCA_937127265.1 uncultured Pseudomonadota bacterium | reverse complement strand
AAGTGGGTGACAATCTGGGTTGCAAAGTCCGGTTGGTCTTGGGATATCTGTCGCACTGAAACCTGACGTTGCTCCAAATAAAAACTCAATTGGGATACCAAGGCGCTGGAATCTTCCCATTCTGTGGGACATTCTGCGTAGGGGTCGGCGATCAGCATCTGTAACAACTGGCTCATACTCTGGCGGTGGGTACGAAATTCAATGGTGTGGTTAGGGTTACGAATCTTTTTCAACAGTGTGATACACCCCTGTAGGAGGGCTTGTTGTTCGGTAATTTGTCTGAGTCCCATGCTCTGTAATAAAGCCACTTGAGAAGGTTTATCGATCAAGGCAAAACTCCAAGAAGCCAAATCCACGTGTTGCAGGGCATCAACATAGGCGAGGATACGACAAGGAATGGTTTGTTCGATCGGGGTTTCAGGGGCGTCAAACAGAGTGTAAAATTGTTCCCATCCTTGATCGTCGATGTACGGAAACTGTATCTGGTCCTCGGTTTCGATCGGGGTATCGATGGGTTCGATAATAGGTGGGGTTTGTAGCGTTTGGTTTATGGATACGGAGTTTTCGATAGTACTTTTGTGTTGAGGTTCTTGATGTTGGTTCTCATCCTCGTTTGTAGAAGATGGGAGGGCACTATTGGTTGTGCTATCGAGTTGTATACTAGGAGCAGTATTGTCATCAGTGGGTTGATATTCTTCGATTGTGGTTTCTATGGGCTCTTGGTCTATAGCACTTGTCAGAACGATTTCACTATCTAGGTCACTTGTAACGTTGGGCGTGCTGGCTTGAGGATGATGTGATGTATTGTCCTCGATGGCATCGGTATTGGTTTGTGGAAAGGCTTCAACTGGCTGATGTTCATCGTCTGCTTTTTGTTCGCTGTTGACAGATTCAACCGACGTCGATTCACGAGTAGAGATTGAAGGAGCGTGTTGGTGATAGTACTCCAATTCATCGATGGCATACTCCAACACCGATTTGTCCAGTGCCTCAGCATAAGAAGGTTGAAACCATTCTACACGACGTGTTTCTAGCGTATCCAAGAGCAGGGCTATCACATCCGGAGATTCTTCATTTTCCCATCCATCTCTTCGCCAAGTATCAATCCAGCGTTTTCCCAATTGATTGACACTTCGGTGTCGTGATCGAATGACAATTGGCAAGGTGGTTGGAAATCGCTCGAGGCATTTTTGCAAACCGTCCACTAGCGCTGTAAATTCTGTGTTTTCCACGCCGACAAAGGATTCCATTTCACCATCTTCAATCAGGATGGCTCCCCAAGCAGTCGGTTCAGCGGCACTGTTTCCGTGCAATGTGAAATATAAGAGATTGACATCCATAGTGGGTTTCTAATCCAAAAATGGGATTTCTTCTAGTCCAATCCTGTGGTTAATGTGTCATATTTCGATGTATCTTGGTCACGTTTAGAATATACTGAAACCATGTTTACAATTATTGAAAGGCACTTGAAAACAAAACGGTGGCTCGCTCAAACCATAGAGTGGTATTGGAAGCTTTCGATTGGAATGGGGTTTGGCATCTTACTTTGCCATCGACTACTTCAGATTGGGGGGTGGTGGCTGTTGATACTTTTGCCGTTGGTTCCTGTGGGGTCTTGGTTTTGTACGCCATCAGTATTGAAGCGAGATGTGTTGCTGTATGCCGAACAAACGTCTGGTGAAACTGGGATGTTGTTGTTTGGTGATGCGGTAGCCTCAGAGAATTGGAAACAGGAGGTTGATGATCTGTGGAAAGACCTACAGCCTCCGATTCTGGAAGTACCTTCTTCTTGGCGTAAATCCCTATTGGGTACAGTAGTGGCTTGTTTGTTGTTGCTCATTCCTGTACGAGAAGACACCATAAACTCTGTATTGCCAACCTTGGTACAGTCTGAGATTTCAGAAACCAAGGAACAAATTGAACAGTTCGAATCTTTGTTGCAAGAAACGGATCCGGAGGTCGAAGACTGGAAAGAACGGATTGAACAGATCGAAGATGCCACTTCAGTAGGGTCTGCACTGCGACAACTGGATCAACTGTCAGAGCAAATGGAGCAACGTGCACAGCAGGCGATGGACAGTTTAGAACAGGCGATGGAGGCTTTGCAACAACAGGACCAGCAGGGATTGACCGAGGCAATGCAACAATTGCAGTCCCAGAATAT